>JAQQAK010000233.1 GCA_028527945.1 Spirochaetaceae bacterium | reverse complement strand
TCGTCAAGTTCTTTTCCGGTATACATTACATGCTCATCACCACTGGCATTCTCCTGATCCGCAAACGGAGTTACACTTCCAGTCCAGACTGAATCGCCATCTTCATCTGTCATTAAAACGGTACTTCCTATATGGTCTGTTCCATAATAATAAGTTTCGCCGTCAGCGTCTGTAGACATTACCCTGTACCCTGAAATATTATACTATTATAGACAAAATGATAAAAGTTCTAATAACCGATCTTAAGGACACATATCATACAAAGTATAAATAAACCTCTGGATGCCCTTGTGTAGCAGCTGTTTTAGTAAGCCAGCCCCGGGAATTGGTGCCCTTTTGGGGTTGGTTCTTTGGGGATTTCTCTCAAAAAGTTGGAAACCTCATCGCCGGAATTAGCGCTATTGTGTAGTCCCCTCCCCCAGTCTTTGCTTCTTCGTAACAACTACTCCAACGCCTTATTCCGGCGTTAGGATGTATATAAAAAGATAATAAGAAATTCATAATTAAAAATAATTATTCCTATAACTCCAAATAACATTTTTTATAAATTTTAAACCAAAGAAAATATATCTAATTAATCAACTTCCTGCCAAATTTCCATAGGTACATTATAATCCTCAAATGCACACTCTTTGGCAATAGACAAAGTATTTTGTAAGTAATCTTTTATACATTTTTCATTTTCATAAACATATAAATAAAAACCTACCGCAGGATTATCTTCTTCAATAATAAATGTTAGATTTCCAAAGTTTGCTTTATATTTTCTATATTTCATTTCTTCTCTTATTGTTTGGGATAAAATCTATGAATATTAAATGCGTCTTTCCATTTAGCATTTTTTAGAACCTCAAAATGAACATGAGGAGAACCCTCATGTTCATTAAGGAAATCAAATCTTATTTTCTTATCTGTAGACTTAAGTATTTTATCTTTAGCCTTGTTTGTAATAATTTCTGGTTGCTCTCCTTTGAAAAAATCATCGATTATATTTTCAAAGTTTTTTCCAGCAGCACCAATAATATCGTCAGCACTTGATGTCGCAGCTTTTGCTCCAGCTTTAGCTGCTACTTTAATTGTAATCTTTCTTGCAGCAATAGCACCATCGATAATTATTTGCTCATCAGCATGAGGTACCGCTTCACCAGAGGCAAGTGGAGCCAAACCTTCTTCGACATTTGCTAATTCTTGCTCCGTAGAAACATGATAAACAGCTTTTTAGCTCATTTTCTTTTAATAAATTTTCTTCAGAGGAAACCCAAAGACAAGCTTTGGTTCCAAGATCATTTATTCCTTTTACAACAGCATCTCCTATGTCACTTAAACTTAAGAGCCAAGTCGAGTCTACATAGACAAGTGGATTATTATTAGCATAAACATACCAGTTTAGACAGTCACGAATGCGCTCTTCTATAGTAATATAGGCCACGGTCTTCATCAAACTCTTTTCCAACATAAAAACAAAAACTCGCTTCATAACAATAAATCTTAATAAATTGATATAGAATATTCTTCATTTATATTAAAATCATTTTACTTTGGCTTTTAAAAAATTAAACACCTCTTTTTTTTGTGAACCAATAACTTCTTCGTTAAGAATAAAACTATGTTTTGTTTTTGTGTAAATAACAAGTAACTTTCGAACAATTAAAACCGACTTCACATCTGAATAATTAACATGAGAAGTTTGCCCTTCAGATGTTGTGGTAATACCAGTTTTATCAATAAGCATTTCCATGTCTTCCGGCATCCTTGCAACAATTTTCTTACAGCGTAAATATATTAGAAACGGCTGAAAAACCGGAAAAATCATAATGCCAAAAATAAGCAGTCCTTTAACAAAAAATAAAGAATTCCCAAAAAACTTTACAGACAAAAGAACCATGGAGGCTGTAAAAATAACATTTATGACAGCCATCATAGTTCTATAAATATTAAACATAGTCAGAACCCAAAGGTTCTTTGGTTTTATTTTATATTGAAATTTAAAACTCATTACACCTCTATCAATAAACCTACATAAAAATTGAAGGCAACAACAGGCTGATAGAAGGAATAAAAGTAACCAGAATCAGCGTAAGAATCATACAAATATAAAAGGGCAATGTTGCTTTAACAACCCGCTCTATTGAGACCTTTCCAACAGCAGAACCAATAAACAATACCGCCCCGACTGGAGGTGTAAGAAGCCCAATTCCGCAATTAAGAATAACCATAATTCCAAACTGAATTGGTGAAATTCCAATACTTGTTGCTATAGGAAGCAGAATAGGTGTAGCAATCAAAATAATTGGAGCCATATCCATAAGACAGCCAAGAACAAGAAGAATAAGGTTTAAAAGAAGGGCCAGGATTATAGGGTTTTCAGTCAAACCAAGAATAGCATTAGCTGCAAGAGTTGGAACATTCAGACGTGTTAGTAAAAAACCGAATATGCTGGAAGTTGAAATAAGGATCAATACAATTGACAGCGTATTAACACATTGATCTAAAACCTTCCAAACACCTTTCCAGTTCATACCACGATAAATAAAAACACTAACAATTAAACTGTAGATGACAGCAATAGCAGCTGACTCTGTTGCGGTAAAAACACCTCCAACAACGCCTACAACAACAATTATTATTGCGGCAAGAGCCCAGAAGGAAATTCCAATCTGCTTAAGAAGATTAAGAATATGGAATTTTTCTCCTTTTGGATATTTTCGCTTTACTGAAAAAATATAAGAGCCAATCATCAAGCTTCCAGCCAAAATTGCCGCAGGAAGGTACCCCGCAAGAAAGAGGCTTCCAATAGAAAGCCCGCCGGCAGTTGTAGCATAAATAACCATATTATGGCTAGGAGGAACAAGAAGACCTTCGCAAGAACTGGTAATAGTTACTGCTGTTGAAAAATCATCATCATAGCCCTGATCTACCATCATTGGAATCATTATACTGCCCAAAGATGCTGTATCAGCAGCAGCGGAACCAGAAATACCACCAAAAAAATATGAAGAAACAATATTTACCATGGCAAGCCCGCCGCGCATCCAGCCTACACAAGCATTAGCCAAATCTATCAATTTTTCAGAAATACCGCCGCTGCCCATAATATAGCCCATCGTAATAAAGAACGGAACAGCCATTAAACTGAAAGAACTTATTCCCTTCACCATCTGCTGAGCTACGGTTGTAAGCGGTAATCCCTGATACAATAGGCATAAAATAGAAGAGAGCGCAACAGCATACGCGATAGGAAACCTGAGAAGTACAAAAAGTAAAAATGTACCAAGTAAAATTAAAATAGCCATACTATTTACAATCATATGCAGTCATCCCCTAAACATAATTTTTTAACCCGGTTATAAATAGTTTCCAATTCGAATATAACCATAGCAACACCTGCCAAAGGAACAGGAAAATACATCCAAAAACGTGAGAGGTTAGGCATACTTACATAAAAACCTCTTGAACCAAGCTTTTGGGCATATCTCCAACCAACAACAATCATAACAATACCAAGAATCATTACGGCTACATCAGCTACCACATCAAGAATAAAAAGAACCTTCTTGGGTAGATACCTGTCAAAAGCAGTCATTCGAATATGAGCATTACGTCTTATTGCCAATGCTGCTGAAAGTACAGCCATATACGCCATACAAGTTAGGACAACTTCTTCACTCCATGCAGGATCAGGTATAAATGATATATACCGCCCCGCTACTGCCATTGCTGTTATGGCTATATCAACTATTAATAGTAGTTTGCAAATGAATAGCACCACTTTGTAAACACCGTCATAAAATGGCTTAATCTTATCTGCCATGCTGAAAATTGCTTTCATTCAGAACTCCTGTAATGCTGGCCACAAACTACGAAACAAAACCGTAGGGTATGGCTGTTTTGAAAGATAAAAGTGTGAAAACACAAAAATCTGCAAAGCAGATTAGGATTCTTTACATCAAAAGATTAAAAAGACTTTATATATTTGCTTTCAAAAACTCTAATGAGTTAAAAAGCCTCTATAACATTATAAATTTTTAAATTCACACTTTAGCTCCTTCCAGAAAGAGCCTTTCATATCATTGATTAGGCACAGAAAGAATGCTCTCTGTGCCTGTTTAATTTCAAAAAAATATATTAACAGAATCTATCATGATATTATTTCATATCAAGTATCTGCTGATACAATTCAGCATTTTTGGCACTTGCCTCTGCAATTACATCAGCAGTAGCAGCCTGCCATGGAGCCTTATCCATTACCTCTGTTACAGTTATTCCATTTTCTCTTAGAGTTTTAAGAACTTCGTTTTCAGCGTTCTCAGAAATTTCTCTATTAAAAGCAGAAGCAATCTTTCCTGCTTCTACAATAGCGTTTTGTTGTTTTGGTGACAATTTATCCCATGCCTCATCAGTAATGATAACCTGAATAGCACCAAGAGTATGACCATCAAGAATCATATAAGGAGCAACTTCTGTGAATGCTTTTGATTTATAATTTGCAATTGGTTGTTCTGCAGCATCAACAACACCAGTCTGAAGAGCTGAATATAATTCATTATAATTAACAACAGTAGGTGAAGCGCCAAGACCTTTTACCATACCTCGCATAACAGGATCATTAGAAACCCTGATTTTTAATCCTGTGAGATCTTCTATGCTATTCAAAGGTTTTGTAGCAAAAAAATGTCTAAAGCCTTCTTCTCCATAGAAAAGACCTCTAATACCGGTTCCATTTTCATGAGGCTCTAAAAGAAATTCAGGAGCAAGATCACTTGTCGCAAAATTCCAGAAATGAGCACGGTTTTCAAATGTATATGGAATAGATAGAAGCTTTGATTTTTCACCACCATAGCTTGTTAAAGCAAAAGCAGAAATTCTTGACATATCAATTGTTCCGCCGCCGCCAAGCATAGCATCGAGGACATCCTGTTCAGCACCTAAAACACCATTAGCCTGAATATCAAGTGTAACAGTTCCTTCTGAAAGTTTTTCTACTTCTTCTTTAAATTTAAGACCTGTCTGACCTACAATAGAATCAAGTGGGTTAACCTCTGCGTAAACCAAAGTGACGTTTTTTTCTTCAGCAGGAGCTGAAGCGTCTGAAGCAGCATCGTCTGAGGCCTCATTCTGACCATTAGCTGCTACTGAAAAAACAACTAATACCATTGTTACCAAAAGCAACAAAATCTTTTTCATTTGAATCTCCTTTTTCAAAATCTTTGTATTTTATTTAATCAGAAGAAAAAAACACTGCTGCTTCATTTGTTTACGAAAATAC
Organism: Spirochaetaceae bacterium; assembly: GCA_028527945.1. Classification (GTDB taxonomy): domain Bacteria; phylum Spirochaetota; class Spirochaetia; order UBA9216; family UBA9216; genus Thalassospirochaeta. The sequence goes on along the minus strand of JAQQAK010000233.1, from coordinate 17,844 downwards.
TTGTTTATCTCTCACTGTTAAAATACTGTTAATTATATTATAATCTGGTGTTCAATTGTCAACGAAAAAATTATTTTTCAAAAAGTCAACAAAACACAACAAATTTTATTAACATGGGGGCTAAATTATGGATTTAGAAAACTACTTCATTACAGCCAAGGAAATGAAGGAGGAAATTGTAGAGAACGATGTGGTCAGGCGCATTTATACTGGCGAAAATATTCAGGTAGTCGAATATAGATTTCCCGCAAATAAAACCTTTCCCCCTCACAGCCACAGCATTCATGAACAGATGGGATATCTCGTAAGCGGTAAGATGGGTTTTAAGATAGGCGACAAAACACATGATTTACTCCCCGGACAATGGTATCACGCTCCTATTGGAGTTGAACACAATGCCTGGACCTATGATGAACCATCAGTTTTGCTTGATATCTTTTCTCCGCCAAGAGATGATCTCAAATAATCCTTCCAATTCTAAAAAAATAATTTAACAATACAGTCTCCTTTGTGGGAGCCTGTATTAAGAATATCTTACTTTACCGCTTTACCCTCCCTGAAGCATCACCTTTCATTAACGAGAAAACCTCATCACGAGTTGAAAAATTAACATCATGCATTGTTGAATGACAAAGACAGGATGCAGCTACAGCATAAGAAAGCGAATCCTGAAGATTTACAGAAAGCTCCGCGTCCATTAGTGAATATATAAGTCCGGCAGAAAAAGAATCTCCTCCTCCTACACGATCAACAATATTTTTTATTTCATACGGCTTGTATTGCTCTCCGGCCATAGGTGCAAAATAAGGCTTTTTGGAAGCACCATCATAAAGCATCGCCCCCCAATTGTTATGACTGGCAGAAATACTCTCTCGCAATGTTATTGCAACCTTGCTTACATTAGGAAACTGACTAATAATTTGATTAGCAACATCAGGGTATCTGTCTATCTCAAGTTTGCCAGAATGAACATCAGTATCACCAGCTTTAATTTGAAGAACATCCCATGCGTCCTCCTCATTACCAATAACTACATCAACATAAGGAAGAATTTCCCGCATTGTTTTTTCAGCAAGTTCTCTCTGTGGAGTACCAGGTTCCCATTTCCAAAGCTTTTTACGATAATTAAGATCGCAAGAAACAATAACACCAGCAGCCTTTGCTTCTTTCACAGCAACAAGAGACGCCTCCGCTGCAAGTTTGGAAACCGCGGGAGTAATTCCACTTATATGAAACCACCCGGCATCTTTAAACGCGTCTTTAAAATTATATTTATCTGCCGGTGTTTCTGATATAACAGAATAAGCTCTATCATAAATAACTGAACTGGGTCTTTGATTGGCTCCAGCTTCAACAAAATAAAGACCTAGGCGGCCTTCCCCGGTATACATAAAAGATGTATCAACACCAAATTTCCTGACTGTATCTTTACATGCCTGCCCCATCGCGTTTGAAGGAACCGCAGAAATAAATCTGGACAAGCCTCCCATTATCTGGTTTGAAACAGCAACATTACCTTCTGCGCCAGAAAAACTTATTGTAAGCTTACCGGGCATTCCCTGCCTAAAACGCATATAACCTTCTGGTTCAAGGCGCCCCATTATTTCACCAAAGGTTACAAGTAGTTTCTTTGCCATATTATCCTCTAACTTCTTTAAGTATTTTTACAGCCTCGTCAGCATTTCTTGCAATTGAATCCCAATCACCTTCATCTATTAGTTTTGATGGAGCAATCCAACTGCCACCAATAGCAATAACATCAGGAGACTCAAGATAACTTCTCATATTGTTTATATTCAGACCACCAAGAGGGATGTATCTGATTCCAAGATGTTTATAAGGAGCATTTATCCCTTTAAGATATTTTACTCCGCCCATTCCTTCAGAATGAAAAAACTTCAGAATACGACATCCCGCTTCAATTGAATATTCTATTTCAGATGGAATACAAATACCTGGAGCAAATGGTATTCCGGACTCGGCCGCCGCTTTCATTATTTTAGGATTCAACCCAGGAGCTACAGCAAAATCAGCACCAGCTTTCTTAACGTCCACAAGCTGATTTTCAGTAAGAACAGTTCCAGCTCCTGCTGTCATATCAGGCAGTTCAGAAACAACATTCTTAACTGCGGCAAGAGCAGCATCTGTTCTAAGAGTTAGTTCCATTGCAGTAACTCCGCTATTAATAAGAGTTTTTGCAAGCGGAACTGCTTTTTCGGCATCATTAACAACAAGAACTGCAATAATTCCTGCATTTTCTATTTTTTTTTCAAGTATTTCTGGTATCATTTTCATAAGTAAAAATTGTAGCATGAGTTGGGATTGCTGTCAATTTTTTGAGACATTTTTCCCAATATATAAAAACTTTATACTTCAAACACCTAAAAACTTATTGTCTTCTCCAAAACGAATTGTTATAATCCTTTCATGGATACAGCACAAACCGTTGCAAAAGCGCTTGGCTTGCTTGAACTATTAAGCAAACATAAAGAGCTTTCAGCATCACAAATAATTGAAAAAACAGAAATACACAGAAGCTCTGCATACAGACTTCTTGGAACTCTTCAACAATTAGGATATGTGCGTAAAAATGAACACAATGGGGTTTATTCGTTATCACCTAAAATATTGACGCTGGCTCAATCTGTAAGCGAAAGTAAAGATATAAAACAAATAGCAAACCCATTTATTGAAGAACTACAAAAAACTACAGAAGAAACTGTTCACCTTGCAATACTGGATAATGATACTTTAGTTTACTTGGATAAACGCGAATCAACTAAAAACCTGAGAGTTGCAATGAACTCAAAAACAGGCAATCACGCGCCTCTTTACTGCACGGGAATTGGAAAGGTTCTTTTAACAGGAATGCCGGAACATCAGTTAATGGAATATCTGAAAAACACAAAATTTGTAAAATATACACAATTCACGGTTTCAGGCATACAAGAATTACTGACAGAACTTGATTTAATCAAACAGCAAGGCTACGCGGAAGATAAAGAAGAACATGAGGAAGGAGTGTACTGTATTGCTGCTCCTGTTTATGATACTGATAAAAATGTGGTTGCGGCATTCAGTGTGTCAATGCCGGCAGTCAGACGGGAAAATGTATTAAAAAAGGATGTAATCAGACATATAAAAAATACCTCTGAAAAAATTTCAGAGGCAATTAGGTAGACTCATTCTAATCAACCACTCCGGAGCAGAGCAAACACAGGTTGGTTCTGCAAGTAACGGGTTTAGACAGTCGCTGCTTTCTACCCAACACAAAAATACTCTTTCAAAATAGAAGATTCCGCATGTAGAATCCTGCTAAAGAAGGGCGGGGTATTAAACCTTCCAGGCGATTAAAAATTAAAGTATTCTTCTTACGTAAAAAATAGCTTTAAAAAGAAAACTCAGCACCAATAGTAAAATAATAAGCTTCATCAGGATTCAAAATATAGTCAAGAGTCATTACTGTTACATTATGCCAAAAATGAAGCGCAATCATTCGTCTAAAATCATATCCGTTTTCCTGTGTTTTATAGCCAGCATAATAGCCGAAAAGAGTAGCAAATAATGCCTGAAAAATAGTAGATTCTACAGAAGTATTAGGCAATGTCATATTTGCAAGATGGACTGCCCCAAAAGTGATTGAACTTAAATGAATTCCCTTTTCTCTCAAAAGGTGACTACGAAAAGTAAGCTCTTCTGTTGTAGTGCTTAGATTTGCTAAAAGCATTGACGCGCTTAATGCCATTGCCAAACCTGCGACAGGATGAACATCTGCCCCAAGAATAGAGACACTATCTCTTTTAAAATAATCTACAATATCCTGAAAACTTGATGAATCCATAGTTCCGAGCATCGCAAATAATGGATATACAGGAAAAAAATCAAAGTTCAATAAGTTCTCAGGTTGCCATGGCGCGGCTAAAACATCGCCAATACTAAGCGTTTCTCCATACTGTTTTGAATAATTCGGATCGACCATATTATAGTAATCTTCTTCAGCAGAATATAAACTATAAGAATAAAGAAAAGATGCTCCGGAAGAAAGAACCAAGGCTGAATACATTTCCCACTTATTGGATGGATTCTCCAAGCCTTCAGAATACCAACAGTAATGATAATTATTAGATTCAGTATAAAACTCAGAGTCAAAAATATCATTATCAATCAAGTAATCAACAAGCAAAATATTTCCTACGATCATAAGAGGCCATGAAAACATCTCAGCAATTCCTTCTGCTTTATTACCATGTTTAATCTGCCAGTAACCCGGAAGAAATTGATTTATTGCGAGGTCTTTTTTTAATTGAGACTGTAAGCTAAGATCGGTTGAATCTGCATCCTCAGATCCATCTGCAACTTTACTTATTACAGGTGTAAAATCTGACTCCGGTAAAACAGGTATGGGCGTTCTAAAAACATTCTGAGCAAATATACCTGTAGAAAATAAAATAAAAAACATAATAAAAAAATAAGATTTCTTATACATAATTTCCCTTATACTTATGAGTTAATAGATATTTAATTTTTTACGAACTTTAACGTAAAATAACTTCCTTATTCAAGAGTTAAACTATAAATTCTATAAAAATGTTACCCTAAAGTAACATAAAAACTATGATAAGATCTATTGAAGAAATAAGATCTGCTGAAAAAGAATTGCACCCCAATCTACCGATTTATGAGTCTATTGCGGTATCGGTTCTTAGAGTCAGCTCTATAGCAGTTATTCAACTATTTATAAGCAGTATCTTTTCTTGCCTTGATTCACACTCTCTCCCAACAGAATTTTGAGAGAGAGCGTTTTATAGTATAACAAGTTGTAATTTTATATTTATTTGTATTATGGACAACTTTTTCAATAACTCTGAGACTAAAGCCTTTTGAGTTTTGAAAGAGCTATTATTAAAAGCGGATTTTTATAAAAATCCTAAATAAACTGATCTCCATATTTATCTTTTATTTCATTATATAATTTTTTAATATCCTGATTTCTCTCTTTAGGACAAACAAGAGTAGCTTTTTCTGTATGAATGACAATCATATTATCAAGTCCAATTCCGGCAACAAGATGCTCTTTTTCATCTGATGCCACGAGGGTATTATTACAATCCATCAGAAAATTATTATCAGATGAAAGACTGTTTTGATCGTTATCTTTTTCGCAAATACCGGCAAAGGCTGGCCATGAACCTATATCAAGCCATGTAAGCGGCATTGGAACAGCAGCTACTGTAAAATCAGAATCTCGTGACGCAGGTTCCATTACAGCAAAATCTATACTTATTTTTTTAAGTTTTGGATAAATTTCTTCAAGAGTATTAATAAAAGAATCTGTCCCCCATGAATCTGCAATCTTCATAATCAGAGAGTAGTTTTCAGGCTCATATTTCTCTACACATTTGAGCAGAGTTGAAACCTTCCAAACAAACATCCCACTATTCCAAAGATATTTATCAGAACCGGCATTTAAATACTTTTCAGCAACAGCTTTTTCTGGCTTTTCTTTAAAATTGTCAACAACCTTCGCGCCACTGGCATAATCAGCCCCAAGTTCAAGATAGCCAAAACCAGTAGCCGCATACTCTGGCTTTATACCAAAAGTTACAAGTGCATTCTCATTTTCTTCTGCTATTTCATAACCTGTTTCAACTATATTTAAAAATTGATCTACTGGTTCTATAATATGATCTGCGGTAAAAACTGCCATCACAGCATCAGGATCAATTTTGTTTAAAATGGCCGCACTGTAAGCAAGAGCATTCAAGGTATCTCGTCCGCAAGGTTCTCCAAGAAATTGGTTAGCCTCAAATCCGTTAAGTTTTTCTATTATAATATTGTGGTGCGCGTTTCCAGCACAAATAAATCGCTTATCTGCATCAACAAGACCTTCAAGACGCTCAAAAGCAATTTGAAGAAGACTTCTGCCATTAACAAATGGAATAAGCTGTTTAGGCTGAACAGCCGTACTCATAGGCCACAACCTTGTTCCGCTGCCGCCTGCCATAATTAGTGAATATCTCATGAAAGGATTCTATTATAATTAAGTATGCTTTGCAATCAAAAACCTTGGCGCAGAGTTCCGAGATTTTTAACAAGGTATTAAACCTTCCCGGTAAATAAAAAAAAGGAGCTGGTTGTTATAACAGCCAGCTCCATAATCAAAAAGTTTTCGAAGTCTAATTTATAGAATCCTGGTAAAATTCCCAAGCTTCCTTATCAGTAAAACCTTCATGAACAATTTTTCTGATTGCGAAAGCCATCTCAAGACTATGTTCGCTCTGGAAGATATTTCGTCCCATATCTAATCCGGCAGCGCCACCTGAGATTGCATTATAAGCCAGTGTAAGAGCATCCTTTTCAGGTAACTTTTTACCACCAGCAACTACGATAGGAACAGGACATCCCGCAACAACTTCTTCAAAATTATCACAGTAATAAGACTTTACGATATTAGCGCCCATCTCTGCAACAATTCTTGTAGCAAGCTTAAAAAACCTGTCAGTTCTTTCCATATCCTTACCAACCGCAACAACACCGAGAACAGGAATACTGTATCTTAAACCAGCGTTAATACATTTTGAAAGGTTATCAATACTGGAAAGCTGACCATCAGCACCAATAAAGGTCTGAACAGCAATACAATCAGCATTCATTCTTATTGAGTCTTCCATATCAACTGCAACAATCTCATGACTTAAATCATCATTAATCATTGAAGATCCGGAAGAAACTCTTAAAGCAATAGCCTTTCTTGAATCAGCAGGGATACAAGTTCTTATTGCACCACGAGTTCCCATAAGAACATCAACCGCAGGTAATAATTTCGGAATAACAAGATCAAGCCTTTCAAGACCAGCTGTAGATCCCATGAAATATCCATGATCAAAGGCGAACATAACTGTTTTTCCACTTTTAGGATCAAAGATATTAGACAGATGCTTTTTCATTCCCCAATCAAGGTTATTTGAACCTTTTACATGAAAAGAACCGCTATTTCCAAAAGGTGTTTCAGGATCATAGTTTTTAGCGACTTTTAGTCCATCTTTATCAGCCATTTTTTCCTCCATTAATATAAACGGAAAAGACTACTGTAACACAGTAGCCAATTCCTTTGAGTTAATAATATAATTAGAAATTATAATTATCCATATTATCAACAGTAAAAACTGTTCTTTCAGGTATCAGTACTACTCCTGAATCATCAGCTGTATAAGCATTTGGATCAAGTACTGAGTTAGGAAGAACTTCTACTGTTCCGATTTCCGGTACATCAATTTTATCACCGACCTTAACTTCATTTCCACTTGCAAGATAATATGCAAGGTAACAGCCTAATGCTCCCTGTACCTGACAATCCCAAAGTCCCCAACGAGCCAAGACACCTGCTTTAGCATACATTTTCATTGAGTTTGGTGAAGCAAAACCTGTAATAGAAACATCATCTTTATTTATTCCAAGATTCTGTGCAGCCTGAGCCTGACCAGGAAGAGCTGTAGAATCATTACAAATTATACCATCAATATCAGGATGTGCTGTAAGAATAGCTTCACCTATAGTAATAGCTTTTTCAGCATCTTGTCCTGAATAATAATTACTAGGATTAACGTTAACCCAGTTAGGATAATTATTTCTTATATACTCTTCGCCTGCGACCTGCCATGAATTCTGATCAGCAACTGTTGGTTGTGAATAATGCCAAACATACTTTATAGCTTCAGTTGAAGGATCTTTACCTCTTTCCTTTAAAGAATCTGCAAGCATATCTACAAGCATTTTTCCAAGAATATCTGGTGTTCCCTGAGAAACCATCAAGCTTCTCGCAAAACCTGAAACATCAGAGTCCCATGTTACAACCTTAAGTCCAGCACTCTTTGCTTCTCCCATTATGTCATCAAGACCTGTTGAGTCAACAGAAGAAACACAAATTGCATCTGCTCCACTATTGATAGCATTATCAATAATAGTAACCTGATTTGCTACGGAAGCCTCAGGGTTTCCGTCATACTTAACTGTAAATCCCATTTTCTGAGCATATGCCTGAGCGCCCTCATTAGCTGACTCAAAAAAAGCGTTACCACTAAGTTTTGGAACAAATACTACAGTAATTCCATTCTTACTTCCAGAAGTTCCTTCCTGATCACCATTCGCAAATACTGCGGTAGAAGCCATCAGCAAAACCAATACAATTAAAAGTATTCTTTTCATTTTTCCCTCCAATTTTTAAACAACTGTTACACAGTTGTAAGAATCACTTATTAAAAAAATCCTTATCTTTTTAAAGGATGCTTAAACTTATTAAAAAACTTTGAAATAGCCGGATTAGTTCCAGCAAACCTTATTGCAACAGCAATAATGAGAAGGATTCCAACCGGTATATCAAGATATTGTGTATTAACATCTGCCATAGAAAGACCAAAACGCATTATACCAATAACAACTGCCGCAAGAGCCGTTCCTATAACTCCACCTGTTCCTCCAAGATTTGATGTACCTCCAAGCACAACAGCAGTGATGACAGGTAAGGTAATTTCTTTTCCAAGATCTGTTTTAGCAGTTCCAAGATAAGCAGTTAGCAAAATACCAGCCAGAGAGGCCCCTACTCCTGAAAGGATGTATGTGCTCATTATTATAAGCTTACTTTTTATACCGCAATACTCAGCTGCATTCTGGTTAACACCACAAAGAAAGACCTTTCGTCCGTACGTGGTTCGATGCAGCAGTAAATACGTTATTAAAATAAGAACCAGAAAGATTACCAACTGATTAGGAATTATGTTAAAAATCCTTCCTTTAACAAAATGAGTAAACTCCTTTGGAAATCCGCTTATACCTTTATAAGATTCTGTAGATGAAAAGTTTGTTACCATTAAGGCAAGGCCTGAATACAAAAACGAGCCGCCAAGAGTGACCACCATCGATTGAACTCCGGTAAAAGCAATAAAGAATCCGCTTAAAGCGCCACAAAAAGCACCAAGAAGCAATCCTAAAAAGCATGCAACATACAAGTTCATTCCGGCATCATTCCATAAAACACCTATAAAGATAGAAGTCAAACCAACAATAGAACCTGCCTGAATGTCTATTCCACCTGTTATCAAAACAAAAGTAACAAACAATGAAACAATACAGATTGTCATAAAGTTGTTTATACTTCCCAAAAACACCCTCGGAAGTAAAAACTTAGGATTGATAAGTCCAAAAATAAACACTTCAGCAATAAGAATAAGAACAAGAAAGCTTTCCCAACGCATAACCTTCTTCTTTAACAAAGTTGTATTATTTTTCATTTTCAACAGCCTCCGGTGTAGATATTTCAGCATGCACAATCTTGGCAGACAAGCGTTGTCTTCTGACCTTTTCTGCTGATGTTATCTGCAAGACAGAATCAAAGACGACAACAACGATTAAGAGAATTCCTGTAATAGTATTGTCATAGTCAGAAGGAAAACCAAGAAAAACAAGAGCTCTACTTATAGATGCCATTATGGCAGCACCTATAGTAGCACCGATTACAGAACCAACGCCTCCGGTAAGACTAATACCACCCAAGACACAGGCAGCAATTACCTTCATCTCGTATCCATTTCCTGCTATAGGAGTAATAAATCCTACCCGGCTTACATACATAATTCCGCCAATTGAAGCAAAAAGCCCGCATAAAACAAACGCGACAATCTTGGTTCCAACAACAGGAATCCCGAGTAAATTGGCTCCATTAGGGTTATCACCTACAGCTTTAAAATAACGGCCAGTACGTGTTCTTGTCATATACAAATAGATTAAAACCATCGCAACAAGAGTTGCAAAATAAAACCAGGTAAATATTCCTAAAAACTTGGCCTGGGCAAGAGCTTTAAACTCAAGAGGAATATTCTCAATCCATTTACCATTTGTGTAAACATAGATCATTCCCCGGATTATTCCATTTGCGCCCAATGTCATTATAATAGAAGGAATTCGTAAAACAGTTACTCCAAAACCATTAAACAAGCCTATAAACAGGCCAACAAGCAGCGCAATTATGATTCCTTGAACAGGATTTCCATCTCTTACCATTGTTCCGCATATTGCGGCAGATATACCCAAAGTAGCACCTACAGACACATCGATTTCACCAGTAATAATTACAAAAGCAATACCTATAGCGACTACTGTATAAATAACACTACTATTCAGATTCAGCATGATATTCTGAAGTGTCAAGAAAGAGCTGTTTATCAGTCCAACACCAATAAATAACAAAATTAAAAAAACAAAAGATGTTGTTGCCCTTGGAAGCGAATGTTTTTTAAGCATTAGAAGCCTCCTCTGCAACACCGAAAGCTGCTGTCATAAGACTATCCTGAGTAATTTCATTTTTTGAGAACTTTTTATTAATTCTTCCGCAATACATAGACATGGCTCTATCACTAAGCTCAATTATTTCTTCCATATCTGAAGAAATAAGTAATATGGCAAGTCCCTTAGCCTTTAAGCCCTGAATAATATCGTACACATCTCCACGAGCAGCGGCATCAATTCCTCTGGTAGGTTCATCAAGAATTAAAAGTTTAGGTTTAATGGCAAGGGCTCTTCCAATTACAACCTTTTGTTGATTTCCTCCAGATAAAGATCCCATTTCCTGACTACGCCCTGTAACCTTTGTTCTAAAAGCATTAACATAATGATCTGTAAGTTCCCGTTCCTGATTGAAGTTCATAAAGAGGTGGCCCATATTATTGAGATTTGAAGCTGAACTGTTTGCGGCAACATCACTTATTTTAAAAATACCATTAAGAAACCTGTCTTCAGGGACATAAGAAATACCGTTGTCCATAACCTTTCTTGTACTCTGACCGGTTATATTTCTTCCATTAATAAAAACATTTCCAGATAAAACTTCATCACGGCCAATGATCGTTGTTGCAAGCTCTGTTCTTCCAGCACCAACAACACCGGCAAGCCCAAGGATTTCTCCAGGAAAAACAGAAAAACTAACATCACAAAAACCATGACCACATAGCTTATCTACAGTTAAAACTGGCTCAGCATTTGAATAATCAATAGCCTCTGCTTTCTGTTTGAGTTTTTTACTTTTCGCGTTTTCAGGAAGAAGCCCCTTTACAAGCATATCTTCAGTGAATTGTTCAACAGGCCCATTCAAAGTAATAACACCATCACGCATTATTGCGACATCTGTTGCTATCATAAATACTTCTGAAAGCCTGTGTGTAATATAGATAATACTTATTCCCTTCTTTTTAAGGTCTTCAACGATTCTAAACAACGATTTGACTTCATTAAATGTAAGAGAACTTGTCGGTTCATCTAATATAAGAATACGAGAATTTCTCATAAGACCACGTAATAATTCAACTAACTGCTGTTCCGCAATTGACAAACTCTCGGCCTTTCTTGAAAGATCAATACGCCAATCTAACTGCTCCATCAATTCAAGAAGTCTCTTTCTAAGCTGTTTGGGATTCTCTTTAAATCCCATAATAACATTGTCCTCAACAGTCATATTGGGAAACAGCATTGGCTCCTGGGGGACAAGATAAATCCCCTGAGATAATGAAATGGATGGCTTACTAAGTTTTACTTGATTTCCAGCAATATAAATCTCACCAGCATCCGGCTGATATATTCCCATTAAGATTTTCATAAGAGTTGATTTACCAGCTCCGTTTCCGCCAATCAATGCGAGAACCTCTCCAGCTTGTAAATCCAGATCAATTCCTTTTAAAACAATATTGGCAGTAAACGCTTTAAAAATATTCCTTACCGACAGCATTGATTCGTGCACTTTATCACTCACCCGCTATTAGCCTCCTACCTAAAGATACATATGTTTATACACTTAACATTTATTCCTATTGATTTTTATTATAATACAAAATTTCTGTTTGTCAACAAAAAATAATGTGCTTTAACTAGTTCATTTTCCTGGTTTAGTTTTTGATAAGACACAGCAAAAAACACAATTTTTCCTTAGTATTATGTTTTTTTCAGATAATTCATTACTTTTTTTGGCATTATTTATTAAAATATACGTAAAAGAAGTCTGTTATAATTTACATTGACACCTAAAAAACGAGATGGTATATTTACTTAACAGTCAAGACATATGTTTTTATTTTATACTTTTGTATATCTAAAAATACAGAACAATTACAGAAGGATTCTATGGATTACGAAGAAATACTAATGTTTAAGATTGCATACTATTACTACTTTGAAGAAATGACTCAGCAGAACATTGCAGAACGCCTGTCAATAAGTCGAATAAAAGTAATAAAGCTTTTAGAAAAAGCACGACAAAAAGGAATAATCCAATTCCACCTTAGGAAAAATCCTGAGTTCTATTTACAGTACGAACAACACCTAATAAAGAAGTTTGGTCTTATAGATGTTTTTGTAGTACCAGCACCCAATGATCAAAGCAAAACGAATACCAATCTTGCAAAAGCCGCATCTCTATATATCAATGGAAGATTAAAAGATGACGACTTGATAAATGTCGGGTACGGGGACACATCAAGCCACCTCTTAAACAATCTAGCAACAATGGCTGTAAAACCAATCTCATGCGTATCTTTAACTGGCGGAGTGAGTTACTACCTGCCTGACACAAGGTCAAACGTTTTTAACGCTAACCTCCACCTGATTCCTGCCCCTCTTTTGGCAAGCAGCCCTGAAATGGCTCAGGCTATAAGAGATGAAGCTACAATCAATGAAATTTTTCAGATGGCATCCATAGCCAGCTTGACAGTTGTTGGTATTGGAGGACTACATGAAAACTCAACAATTTTCAAGACAGGAACCTTGACAACCAATGACATGCTTTACCTTAAAACGCATGGCGCTGTAGGAGATATTCTCAGCCATTTCATAGATAAAGACGGAAAACTCATACAAACAGATATAGAAGACAGGTTAATAAGTATGCCATTAGAAACCTTAAAATCTTTTAAAACAGTAATTGGTGTTGCAGCAGGTGAGCATAAAATTTCAGCTATCAAAGGAGCTCTTCGAGGGCACTACTGCAACATTCTTATAACAGACGCAAATACTGCACAAAAACTATTGGAGGAATCAGATGACTGAAAAGGAAAAACTATTACTTGCTATAGACGCTGGAACGGGCAGCGTTAGAGCAGTCTTGTTCAACACATCAGGAAAAGAAATTTGCTGTGTTCAACGAGAGTGGGAACATAGTGAAGACCCCAAATACCCAGGCAGTATGAATTTTGACTGGGAATATAATTGGGAACTTACATGTTTCTGCATAAAAGGTGTTATAGAACAAAGCGGTATTAACGCATCATCAATATCAGCTATTAGCACAACATGCATGCGTGAGGGCATTGTTCTTTATGACAAAGACGGAAAAGAACTTTGGGCATGCGCTAATGTAGACGCAAGAAGCGATGACGAAGTTGCGTATCTTGTAAAAAAAGATCCTGCGCTCGAAAGAGAAATATACAAAATATCCGGTCAAACTTATGCCTTAGGTGCGCTGCCACGTTTATTATGGGTAAAAAACAAACTCCCCAATATTTACGAAAAAACAGCCCATCTCAGCATGTTTAATGACTGGTTAATATATAAAATAACAGGAATACTCAAAACAGAACCAAGCAATGGTAGTACTACGGGTATCTTTGATCTTGAAACACGGAAATGGGACACTTCAATAGCCGAAAAGATAGGCCTGAAAACAGAGATTTTTCCAGAAACCGTAGAATGCGGCGACATAGTCGGTAAAGTTCACGCAGAGGGTGCTAAAGAAACCAATTTAGCAGAAGGAACTATTGTAGTTGCAGGAGGAGGAGATGCTCAGCTAGGCTCTATTGGAGTTGGAGTTGTAGACAATAACCAGGCAGCAGTATTTGGAGGAAGTTTTTGGCAGTATGAATTTAATACCAACCAATGCAAAACTGACAAAGATTGTAGAGTAAGAGTAAACTGTCATGGAGTGCCGTCATTATGGCAATATGAAGCAATAGCTTTTAAACCGGGACTTGCGATGCGATGGTTCAGAGACAGCTTTTGCCAGGAAGAGGTAGCGAAAGCAAAGCAGCTTAAAACAAGCGCCTATGAACTAATGAATAAAGAAGCCGTTAAGATCCCAGCAGGTTGTTACGGAATGATGTGCACCTTCTCTGATATTATGAATTACATATCATGGAAACACGCGGCTCCAACATTCACTAATTTTGATTTTGATCCAGAAAAATTCAATAAATTCACATTCTATAGAGCAATAATGGAAAACACTGCAATGATCACAAAGGGACATATTGAACTGGTTTATGAATCAACCGGTAATAAACCTTCAGAAATTGTCTTTGCCGGTGGCGCAGCCATGAGCGATTTATGGTGTCAAATCTTAAGCGATGTAACAGGCCTACCAGTAAAGGTTCCGGTGGTAAAAGAGGCAACAGCTCTTGGCACGGCTATTCTTGCTGGATATGGAGTGGGAATATTCAAAGATATAAGTGAAACAGCGAGAGCACTTGTTGAATGGGAAACTACTTTTACACCAAATGAGGAAAACCATAAGACTTATACTCAAATGTATGGTCCATGGAGAGAAGTTTACTCTGCTCAATTAGGGTTAAGCGAAAAACGTCTAACAAAGTTCATGTGGGCAGCCCCAGGACTTTAAAAAATATAGGAGGAATGATAAAAGGACATTTAAGTCCCTTTATCGTTTTGGAGTGAACATACAATGCTTGCAAACTCCCCCCTGAAAACTGCATTCGTACAGTAATTTTTTATAGGAGAACAAGAATGTTTATAATGCATGAAGATGAAAAAGAATATCGATTTGGGAACAGCGGCCCCAAATATCTTATGAAAGGCCCCAGGATGAATTTTGCGTTAGTCCAATTTCAGCCAGGTGAAGATTTTAAAGCTCATTTACATAATGTAATGGAGGAAAATTTCTACATTCTTGAAGGAGAAGTTGATATTGTCGTAGACGGAACAGTTCACCATCTTACACCAGGTCAGTTTATACACATAGAACCTGAAGAAATACATTATGTAGTAAATAACGGAACAGTACCAGTAAAAATGGTATCAACACTTGCTCCTTTTCAGGAAGTTGATAAAGTCGAGATAGATAACTACACTTATTAATTACGGTTTCAGTCCTCTCCAACAAGTTTAAAGTATAGTTGATTGGAGTGGACTGAAAATTTAGCTTTTGAACAATGAAAAGCATCTTATCCTTATAAAGTTTTAACTCTTTCTCTTATAAGTTTAAAATGATAACAGTTGTACATAAAATAAATTTTATCCTTCTTAATCAATCGAACATTCATCTCAAGAGGCAAAAACATATCTATTAAAATATGATTCAACAAACGTTAAAATATTATTTTTTCCACCTTTTCAACAATAAAAGTAAACATTTATCCACTTCATGAACAATTAATAAAAATATTCAATAATTTTCCAAAGATTTTCTATATCGCGATAAAATTTTCCATGCGACAATATTTTTACACAAAGACAAAACAAATTAAGGAGTGTGTAAATGAAAAAAATTGTTTCAATTTTCCTGGCTTTAACAGCATTTGCAGGAATGGCTTTCGCAAACGGACAACAGGAAGCCGGCAATGTAACTTTGAACAAAGATAAGCCTCTTATCTTCTTCAACAGACAGCCTTCAGATCCTACAACAGGAGCTATCGACATGGATTCCATGAGCTGGAATGACAAAACTTACTATGTAGGTTTCGATGCAGCTGGTGGTGGTGCTGTTCAGGGAAAAATGATTACTGATTATCTTGCAAACGCAGATGCTTCCATTGACCGTAATGGTGATGGCATTATTGGATACGTTCTCTGTATTGGAGACGTTGGACATAACGATTCAAAAGCTCGTACAGAAGGAGCAAGAAAAGCTTTAGGAACATGGGACGGTTCAACAGATCCTTCAGTTCACAAAGAAGGTTCAGTAATGATTGGCGGAAAGGAATACAAAGTTGTTGAGCTTGAAGGAAAAGCAATGACAGGAACAGATGGTTCTACATGGAATGCTAATGCTGCAACAGAAGCTATGGGCGGATGGGCAACAAAGTTTGATGATCAGATTGATATGGTAGTTTCTAATAATGACGGTATGGCAATGGGTTGTCTACAGGCGTCAAACTATCCTGCAGGCGTTCCTATTTTTGGTTATGACGCAAATGCAGATGCAATTGAAGCAATAGGCAACGGAATCCTTACAGGAACAATCTCACAGAATGTTGATGCTCAGGCTTGTGGAACTCTTCAGGTTCTCAGAAACCTTTTAGACGGCCTTTCAGGCGCAGAAGTTTACACAAAGGGCTTCAGCACTCCAGACGCTTATGGCAACCAAATCTCTGCACCAATGGACTATATAACAGATACAAAAGCTCTTCTTGCTGCTAACTCAGCAGTAACATCAGCAAACTGGCAGGACTATAAAGCAGGAACTCGTGATGCAGGTGTTAGCCAGAGTGATGCTCCTGAAAAGAAAGTTCTTTTAACTATCTACAATTCAGCAGATAACTTCCTTTCTTCTTCTTACCTTCCAGCACTTCAGTACTATGCTCCACTTCTAAACATTGACCTTACAATTGTACAGGGTGATGGTCAGAACGAAGCAAGCTGTCTTGACAAGTTCACAAACTTTAACAACTTTGATGCTTTCGCTATCAATATGGTTAAGACTAACTCAGGAAGAGACTACACAGACAAACTGGCTTACTAATAAAAGCTTGTAACAGTTAGCCTGTAAAAACAAAGGTTTTTACAGGCTTTTCTTTCAGAAAGCTTCCATTATATATTCTTTTTTTGGAATCTTTCTGTCAAATAGATTAATCAGAAATCATGGAGAGGGAAAATGTCTGATGTAGCACTTGAAATAAAAAATCTCTCTAAATCTTTTGCAAAAAACAGAGTTCTAAACGGAATCAACCTTACAATAAAAGAAGGAACAGTAATGGGGTTGATGGGAGAGAACGGAGCCGGTAAATCTACCATGATGAAGTGCTTGTTCGGAATTTACGCAAAAGACGAAGGGCAGATCTTTCTTAATAAAAAACCTGTTGACTTTAAAAATCCGAAAGAAGCGCTTGAAAGTGGAGTTGCAATGGTTCACCAAGAGCTAAACCAATGCCTTGAAAGAACCGTAACCGACAATATGTTCCTTGGGCGCTACCCCAAAAGATTCGGAATAATTGATGAAGCGAGAATGCTTGAAGAATGTACAAGCCTTTTTGCGACATTAAAAATGAATGTTAATCCCGGAACATTAATGCGAACAATGTCTGTATCGCAACGCCAAATGGTAGAAATAGCAAAAGCCATTTCTTATGATGCCAAAATCATTGTTTTAGACGAGCCCAGTTCGTCTTTAACAGAACCTGAAGTAGAAAAATTATTTTCAATGGTAGAAGACCTCAAAAAGAAAGGGATTTCTTTTGTTTATATTTCACATAAAATGGATGAAGTTTTCAAAGTATGTGATGAAGTCTCTGTTCTTCGTGACGGCAATATGGTTCTTACCAAACCTGTAAAAGATACAAACATGAATGAACTAATATCCGCTATGGTTGGCCGCTCTCTTGATAAGCGCTTTCCTGAAGTAGATAACATACCAGGTAAAGACTACCTTGAAATTCGTAATCTCAATACCAAATTTGAACCATTTCTAAAAGATATATCTTTCACAGTTAAAAAAGGTGAAATCCTTGGACTTTACGGATTGGTTGGAGCCGGAAGAAGCGAGCTGCTTGAGGCACTTTTTGGAATAAGAACAATAGCTTCCGGTGAAATAATTCTTGATGGTAAAAACCTTAGATTCAGTAATACTAAAGAAGCAAT
>JAQQAK010000232.1 GCA_028527945.1 Spirochaetaceae bacterium | reverse complement strand
AATAACTCAGGAGATCCTAATATTGGACCTACCGGAATTGCCGGAAAGGGCAAGATTATTGCAGGTGCTCTTGAGATGAGTAATGTAGATTTAGCCGAGCAGTTTACAGACATGATTGTTACACAGCGTGGTTTTCAGGCTAACTCAAAAACAATTACAACTTCTGATACAATGCTTCAGGAGTTATTGAATCTTAAAAGGTAATAACCTTTTTGGTTAATTTTATTTATAGGCGGCATAACTAGATGATTAAAGTAACAAAGCTGAACGGAGAACATTTTTATGTTAATCCGCATCAGATAGAGTATATTACTGAGCAGCCTGATGTTACCCTTGTAATGTTGTCTGGAAAAAGGCTGGTAGTTAGAGAAGACTACCAGTCTGTATTTGATCGTATTGTAGAATATAGAGGCCTGATTGGGGCTTTCAAAAACGAGGAGTAGTTGTAGATGGATATTGCTACCTTAGCGGGTCTTGGACTCGGAATGGGAATGATTATTTACTCAATTCTCGGAACAGGCGTTTCGGTATCTAACTTTATAGATATTGGATCTCTTGCGATGGTTTTGGGTGGTTCGCTT
Organism: Spirochaetaceae bacterium; assembly: GCA_028527945.1. Lineage (GTDB taxonomy): Bacteria > Spirochaetota > Spirochaetia > UBA9216 > UBA9216 > Thalassospirochaeta. Next base: position 11,204 of record JAQQAK010000232.1, on the reverse strand, counting down.
GCGGCTGTTATTATCTCAAACCCTCTCCAGAGAATTATGAAAGTTGGAAGCTATTTAAAAATAGTTATGAACGTTCAAAATTTTGAGGTAGAAAAGATTATTACAACTCTTGTGAAATTTTCAGAAAAAGCAAGGCGTGATGGACTTCTTGCCCTTGAAGATGATCTTGAAGAAGTTGATGATGAATTTATGAAGAAAGGTATTCAGTTTGTTGTTGATGGAACAGATCCTGAAATAATAAGCTCTATGCTTTACAGTGATTTAAACCAGCAGCAGGAACGTCACGCGGATGGTATAAAATTGTTTGAAGACTGGGGTACTCTTGCTCCTGCTTTTGGAATGATTGGTACTCTTGCAGGGCTTATTGGTATGCTTGCAAACCTTGATGACCCTGATTCAATTGGTTCTGGTATGGCTCTTGCTCTTATTACAACAATGTATGGTTCAATCTTTGCAAACCTTTTCTTTATACCTATCAAAAACAAACTTGGTGATAGAGATAAAGAAGAGACTCTTGTGAAAGAAATTTTGATAGAAGGAATCCTTTCTATTCAGTCAGGTGACAATCCCAGGATTCTTGAATCTAAACTTATTTCATTTCTTCCGCCTGAAAAGCGTGAAGCTGTTCTGGCGGAGATTGGCGGGGAGTAGTTAATTATGGCTAGACCACCTAAAAAAGTAAAATGTCCGCCAGCGGGTTCTCCGGAATGGATGAATACTTATGGAGACATGGTTACTCTTCTTTTATGCTTCTTTGTAATGCTTTTTACAACTGCTACAGTTGATGGGCATGAGATGAAGCTTGTTATTGCGGCTTTCAGTGGGCTTGGGCTTCTTGAAGGCGGTAATACTCTTGAGGCCGGGCATCTTGCCGAGCTTGGAAATACAATAGAGTCATTACCTTCTATGGATGCCGGAAGGGCTCTTGATCAGGCCAGGAAAAAAGCTGTTAGTCAGTTTCAGTCTCAAATAAAATCCAACAAGGTTAGAGTTACTGTAGATGAGCGTGGGCTTATAATTAGTTTGGCAGCAGACGCATTTTTTAAGCCTGCCACAGCTGAAGTTGATATAGAAGCCGCAAGACAGACGTTGAGAGATGTCTCTGATCTGGTAAACTCTTTGGAGGATGACAGACGTTTCAGGATAGAAGGGCATACCGATTCTCTTCAAACAGATCCTGATGGTCCGTGGGAAACAAATTGGGAATTATCAGCGTTGCGTTCAGCAAATGTTCTTCATTATCTTGTTGATTTTGGAGTAGATGAGCAAAAATTTCAAATTGTTGGTTGTGCTGATACAAGGCCTCTTGCAGATAATTCTACAGCAGAAGGCCGCGCTTACAATAGAAGAGTTGATATAGTAATACTTGCCGAGGGGCAATATTAAATATATTATTGATTTTATAATAAGTATTGTTTTTGAGCTTTTAATGCAGAGTGCTTAAAAATGATACTGGTTGTTTCTAATTTTTATTTGATTTTTTTAGAGACTTCCATAATTTTTGAAGGAGTTCGGAATGGGTGATGAAGATATTTATACTGACGACGGCGGAGACGGTGGAGCTCTTGATGCTGGTCAACCATCCTCCCCAAGTGCGATAAAAGAGTTACTACCTAAAATCCTTAAATGGGTTGCTATAGTTGTTGTTGCAATAATTTTTATTGTCACTGTAGTCTTTTTCACTATGAAAGTAATGAATCAGGGAACAACTAATCAGAGTTATGCCGTACAATCTCCTGAATATGAAACAGAACCAGAAGTTTATTCATGGTATGGTCTTGATGAGATTAGGACAAGAACTGCTGATAAAAATCCAGCTACTGTTATTATAAAAGCAAAGCTCGGTTATGAATGGGAAAACGCAGATATTCAGACAGATCTTATTCAAAGATCTGAAATTATATATGATGCAATGAGACAGTTTCTAAGCTCTAAAACAGCAGCAGAATTAACACCTCAGACAGAGATGCAGATAAAACAGGAAATGAAAGAAAAGATAAATAGACTTATTTCAGCTGGTAAAATACAGGAAATAGTGTTTATGGAGTATAATATCTTTCAGTATTAGTTTATAACTTCCGGAAGCTGAAAGTTTTAGGAAGAAAATACTGCCATGCTACAGTCAGGCCTCTTGCAGAATACTTAGGTTAACACTATGTTTTCTCAAGGGGCTTTGAAGTAAAATTAAACAACTGCAACAATAGTTATAAAGTCAGTTTATTTCTTACCGATAAGTTAATAAGTGAGCAATAAAAGGCGGAATTACGATAGATGAATGAAGTTTTATCGCAAGATGAGATAGATCAGCTCTTAACTGCTATTTCATCAGGAGACATTGAAACTGAAGAAGTTACTCAGGCTGCAGATCAGCGTAAGATAAAGATTTATGATTTTAAGCGACCTGACAAGTTTTCAAAAGATCAGATTCGTACTGTTTCTATTATGCATGAAACTTTTGCCCGTCTTACAACGACTGCGCTTTCAGCCCAGCTTCGAAGCCTTGTAAATGTGCATGTTGCATCTGTAGATCAGCTTACATACGAAGAATTTATACGTTCAATACCTAATCCTACAACGCTGGGAATTATTAATATGGATCCTTTAAAAGGTTCTTCTGTCCTTGAGATAGACCCCGCAATAACTTATTCTATAATTGATCGACAGTTTGGAGGTCAGGGAGAAGGCAGTAAAATATCTAGAGATTTGTCAGATATAGAACAAGCTGTTATGGAAGGTATTATTGTAAGAATTCTTGGTAATCTTAGAGAAGCCTGGAGTCAGGTAATTGATCTTAGGCCGCGGCTGGGACAGATAGAGACCAACCCACAGTTTGCTCAGATAGTACCTCCAACAGAAATGGTTATTCTTGTTACTCTTGAAACAAAAGTCGGTGAGGTTGAAGGCATGATGAACTTTTGTATACCTTACCTTACTATCGAACCTATAATATCAAAGTTATCAGCACAATATATGTATTCATCGGTTAGAAGCGGTGCTACAACAGAAAATCTGAATATTATAAAAGACAGACTTGCTGAGATAAAAATCCCTCTAAGAGCAGAGATTGGCGAGATGGAACTTGCAATGCGTGATGTTCTTGCATTAAGGCCTGGAGACATTATCAGACTTCCTAATACAAGAATATCTGATGAAATGCTTCTTAAAGTCGGAGATAAAGAAAAATTTCTTTGTAAGCCTGGTGTAGTTGGAAATAAAGTCGCAGTTCAGATTACGACAAAATTAGAAGAAATAGAAAAAGATGAGTTTGAAGAACTCATATCGGAAGGAGATGAATAATGAGCGACGGATCACTGTCTCAAGATGAAATAGATGCTTTATTGCAAGGTGGAGATATGGACGGATTAATGTCTACTCCGGCGCCGGCTCCTGCTGGAGGCGGTTCTTCCGCACTTAGCGATAGCGAGATAAATGATTTTAAGAACATAATATCAGAGCTTCTTCCAGTTCAGGCTCAGAATCTTTCCAATATGGTCGGTGACAGTGTAGACATGAAAGAGCCGTCTGTAGAGGTTGTAAATAGAGATTCTTTTGTTAATGCGCTTGCTGAAGATGTTGTAGAAATTGTTCTTAATTTTCAGGATCAACTTAGCGGAAGTCATTCTTACGTTATTGGGCCAGAGGCTGCTACAACTATTGCGTCTCTAATGATGGGGCAGGAAGATTTGGAATTGAATGATGCTGCTCTCTCTGCAATAGAAGAGGCAGCGAATACACTTGCCGGTACAGCCGCAACAACATTTGGTGACAAAAGCGGCAAGTCTATGATGACTTCTCCGGGAGATACAAAAAAAATATCGCGTAATGATTTCAGCTTTCCAAGTGATGAAATTGTTAAGGTAAGTTATAAGACAAAGATTGATGGAAAAGAACCTACAGAATTTAATGAGGCTTTTGATGTTAATCTTGTAAAGGCCATTCTTGGAGGTGTATCCGGAGCTGGCGCGGCAGATCTTTCTGCTATGGGTGCGGCGCCTGCGGCAGACCCTTTTGCGGGAATGGGAAATATGGGCAATATGGCCGGAATGGGAGCAAGTGCTCCACAACCTATGGGAGGAATGGGCGGTATGGATATGTTTGGCGGTCCCTCAAATCCTAATATTCAGGGAGTTCAGTTCCCGAATTTAAATCCACAAGGGGCAGCGGCTGAACAGGGAAATATTGGTCTTCTCATGGATGTCTCTATGGAAATGACTGTAGAGCTTGGCCGTACAAGAAAGTTGATAAAAGAAATCCTTGGAATGGGCGAAGGTACAATTATCGAGCTTGATAAGCTTGCTGGTGAACCTGTAGACATTCTTGTTAACCATAAGCTTATAGCAAAGGGTGAGGTTGTTGTTATTGATGAAAACTTTGGTGTGCGTGTTACTGAAATTGTTTCACCAATGGATAGAGTTGATAGTTTATGATAGAATAAATTAATAAGTTAGCACTGGTTTTCTGCCAGTGCGGTTTTTTGATTCAAACGGGAGGGGGAATGAAAAAACAATTTTTTATAATACTACTGTTATTTATTCTTGTTTTGCCTTTAGCTGCTCAAGATTCTTCTGAAGCAAGTAATGAAAAAAAATTTGATGAGTCTACTATTCTAATAAATTCAACGACACAAGATGCAGATGCTGGATCAGAAAAAAATAATGAGGGAAATTTTCTAACTGTTTGGGATTTTGTAAAAGTTATTATTCTCCTTGTTGCAGTTATTCTTGTTGTTTATGGATTTTTCCATTTTTTAAAAAAAGCTGGTGGTAACAAATTCCAGAATAATAATTTAATAAAACTAGTAAGTTCTCAAAGTTTAACGCAGAATGGTTCTGTTCATTTAATAGAATTGGGAGCTAAATATTATCTTGTTGGCTGCGCTGAGGGTGGTGTTTCTTTAATAGCTGATATAGATGATAAGGAATCTATAGACGAGATAATCATTAATAATCCTGTCTCAAGCGAAGAAAGAAAAAGCTTTCTTGATTTTTTTAAGACAAATGCTGGCCTAAAAAATAAAAAAGAAGCTGATATCAGCGAAAAAATAAAAAATAACAACAAAATTATGCGAGATTCTGTAGAAAGATTAAAAAAAATGTAGCAAAAGTATAGCAAAATGTGGTAAAATTTAACTGTCATTTTCTGGGGGGGGAATGAGAAAGTTAAAGTTTTTTCTGTGTCTGGCAATATTCATAATTGTCCCGGCAGGAACTGTTTTTTCACAAACTGCAGTTGATCCTGATGCGGGTTCCGGACTAAGAATTCCATTTGTAAATTTATCAATAAATGAACCTCAAAGTAATCAGGAAGTAGCGCTGTCTATTCAGCTTATTCTACTACTTGCCGTTATAACATTGTCTCCCTCTATCATCATATTAACGACAAGTTTTTTGAGAATTTCAATTATTTTTGATTTTATTAGAAGATCTCTTTCCCTTCAGCAGGTCCCCCCGAATACTGTCATGAATGGAATTGCTCTGTTTCTTACACTTTTTATAATGTGGCCGACTTTTTCAGATATTTACGCGAATGGATTTGAACCATTTGCTGATGGTGAAATAGGGCTTGAAGAGCTTTATACACAGACAGAGAAGCCGCTTCGTAGGTTTATGTATACCCAACTGGACGGCAATTATGAAAATATTACTCTTTTTATGAATATGGCAAAGATGGATAAGCCTAATACTGCGGCAGATGTTCCAACTTATGTTCTTATCCCAGCTTTTATTCTAAATGAGCTTACGATAGCGTTTAAAGTAGGTATCTTATTGTTTATACCTTTTATTGTAATAGATATGGTTGTAGCTTCAGCTCTTATGGCTATGGGCATGATAATGCTCCCCCCTGCTATGATCTCTCTTCCTTTTAAACTGATTCTCTTTGTTTTGGTTGATGGATGGAGTCTTATTACAAAACAGGTTGTATTAAGTTTTATGGGAGGTTAGGTGAATGACTATTGGCTTTATTGTTGAAATGATTAGATCTGCTGTTTTGCTTGTATTAACATTATCTGCTCCCATGCTTCTTGTAGCGCTTATTGTTGGTTTACTTGTCTCTATTTTTCAGGCAACGACCTCTATTCAAGAACAGACTCTTACATTTGTTCCCAAGATAACAGCTATTTTACTTGTTCTTGTTTTTTCAGCAGACTGGATGTTCACTTCTCTAAGTGAATATACTATTAATCTATTTCAGATGATTCCATCTGTATCAGGGTAAAAAGTAAATGACATTAGATTTACTGGTAGCTGAAGCACAAATATTTCTTCTCGTTTTTGCAAGGATTTTAGTCTTTGTTGAGATTGTTCCGCTTCTTAATTCTTCAGCTATACCTCAAATAGGTAAAATAGGATTAACGTTTTTCATCTCATTTGCGATATTGCCTTCAATTATTAATTCAGGTGTATATCATATTCCTGATAATGGGGTTATGTATGCTTTTCTTCTTATAGGAGAAGCTTTAATTGGCGCAATAATGGCATTTTTTATAAATATTATAATGTCAGTTTTTCAGTTAGCTGGACAGTTCTTTTCTACGCAGATGGGGTTAGCTTCTTCTCAGGTTTATGATCCTCTTGCGCAGGTTCAAATTCCTTTAATAGGACAGTTCTTAAACTTGACCGCTATGCTTGTATTTTTGACTATTCATGGAATACAGAAACTCTTTTTGGGTGGTATTTCCAGAAGTTTTGAGGTTGTAACTGTTTCTAAAGTTGTTGAAAATCTTGATAATGTAGTTCCAATGCTTTTATCAAGTGTAAGCGGTTTATTTGGTCAGGCATTGGTTATTGCATTGCCTGTTATGGGAGTACTCCTTTTAATGCAGATTACAATGGGACTTCTGGCTAAAGCGGCTCCACAGATGAATCTTCTGATGCTTTCTTTCCCTCTTAACATAATGATGGCATATATTGTTCTCGTTGCTGCCATGCCGCTAATGATTCAAACTTTTGAAACCATTCTCGATGGTGCTTTTAGTAGTATGGGTGATCTTGTAAACGCTATGGCGGGAGGGGCTCACTAAGATGTCAGAATTATATCTTTTGTGTGAGCCTGAAACCTCATACTGTTCAGATCTAAAGAATGAGTATATAGAAAGATATTTAGCGCATTCTTCAACAAGTCTTCATTTGCAGTGGTTTGCGCCTGAAGATGAAGGCCGAACAGAAGATCCTACAGAATATAAACTTAGAAAAGCAAGAGAAGAAGGAAAGGTTGCCAAATCAGCAGATCTTACATCCGCTATTATTTTAATTTTTTGCATTACAGCTATTGCGGCATTCGGTTCAAATATTGTAAAAGGCATGCGAGATCTTATGATTTATTTCTTTTCAAATGCAGCGACCCTCGATCCTGTAAGATCTCCTGAAATAGGGATGGTGGCATTAAAATATTTTGCCAAAATTTCTCTACCACTTGCGTCTATAGCCTTTGTGGCGGCTTTTTTCGCAAACGTTTTCCAGGTAGGGGTAAAGTTTTCGGCAAAACCCATTACTCCGGATCCTTCAAGAGTTTTACCAAGATTTGGAAAATGGTTTCAAAGATCTTTTATGTCAGCTGAAGCTGCTTTCAATTTAATGAAATCAATAGTTAAGGTTTTAATAATTGGAGGAATATCATACATAAATATAAAAAAGGAATTTGATCATATAGTAGGCTTTATTTCTTCAAATTTTCTGGAGGCTTTTACTGCTTTGGCAAATATTGCATTCAGAATAATGTTTGAAGCTGCGTTGGCAATGCTCGTTTTTGCGGTTATTGATTATCGTTTTCAGCGTAAACAACATATGGATTCATTAAAAATGTCGAAACAGGAAGTAAAAGAAGAGCGAAAAATGACAGAGGGAGATCCTCTTATAAAGGCGCGGCTTAAAGAGCGAATGCGGGACATAATGACTCGCGATATGATTAATAAAATTCCTGAAGCAGATGTTGTTATCACAAACCCGACACACTTTGCTGTCGTTCTTCAATGGGAACGGGAAAAAATGCAAGCTCCAATGGTAACTGCAAAGGGGCAGGATAATATGGCTTTTAAGATAAGAGAGATCGCAGGAGAGCACAATGTTCCAATTATGGAAAACCGACCTCTTGCAAGGGCTCTTTACGCGGAGGTTGAGGTTGGTGATGTTATTCCGGAACAGTATTACCAGGCTATGGCTATAATATTGGCAGAAGTTTACAGACTTCGTGGTGAACAAATGGAGGCAGTATAATGGCTGATGCGCAAGCTTCTCTTGGCAGCAGAATAACCACTGCTTTAAAAAATAATAATTCTGATATTTTTGTAGCAGTTGGCGTTATTTTTGTGGTAATGATGCTCATTGTTCCATTACCCACTTTTTTACTTGATTTATTAATGTCAGTAAACCTTGTATTGAGCGTTATGATCTTACTTATAACACTTTATACAAAAAGGGCATTGGATTTTTCTATTTTTCCAACTTTGCTTCTTGTCCAAACAATTTTTGGAATAGCTTTGAATGTTTCTTCTACAAGGCTTATTCTTTCAAATGGCGCAGAGTTTAATGGAAAAATAGTAACAGGTTTTGCTACATTTGTTGTTGGCACAAGCGGTACAGAAGGTCTTGTTATAGGATTAATAATATTTATTGTATTAATTGCTGTACAGTTTATTGTAATTACAAAGGGTGCTACAAGAGTCGCTGAAGTTGCCGCTCGTTTTACTCTTGATTCATTACCGGGAAAACAAATGGCTATAGAAGCTGAGTATAATTCCGGAGCTATTACAGAAGAAGAAGCCAGAACTAAAAAGGCCGATTTACAAAAAGAAGCTGACTTTTACGGAGCTATGGACGGAGCTTCAAAGTTTGTATCTGGAAATGTTAAGATCGGAATTTTAATGACTGTGATAAACATTGTCGGAGGTCTTGTTGTTGGAATGGTTATTCATGGTGAGCCAGCAAGCTCCGCCGTTACTAACTATATTCGCTTTGCTATAGGTGATGGTCTTGTTAGTCAGTTTCCGGCTTTGTTTGTTTCTACTGCAACAGGTTTGATTGTAACAAGGGCTATTTCTGATGGAACTTTTGGACAGGATATTACTACTCAGTTTGGGGCTCAAGGTCAAATATATTGGGTCGGTTCTGCTTTCCTTTTTATACTTGGAGTTCTTCCTGGATTTCCTTGGTATATTTTAGTGCCTCTTTCAGGACTTTTATTTTTTGTTGGACTTAAACTTAGAAATCGTGATACAAATGCTAAAAAGTATTCAGATGTAGAGGCTGAGGCAGCAGAACAAAGCCAAAAAGAACCAACAGAGATCGCTCCTATTGTTCCAATAGATCAACTATCAATAGAACTTGGTTACGGGCTTATTCCTCTTGTTGATAAAGATCATGGCGCTGAGCTTCTGGAACGTATAACAAGAATAAGACGTGAGTCTGCCCTTGAGCTTGGGCTTGTTGTTCCCAGAATTAGAATTGTAGATAATATGCGGCTAGAGCCAGCAGAGTATTGTATAAAACTTAAAGGAGTAGAAGTCGGGAAGGCTGTTATAAGATCAGGGCTTTATCTTGCGATAAATCCTGGTATTGCAGATGATGAAATTCAGGGAGAGGCTACAGTTGATCCTACTTTTGGACTTCCGGCTAAATGGATAACTGAAAGTGACAGGGATAAGGCTGAAAGGCTTGGTTATACAGTTGTTGATTCACCTTCAATTATAGCTACTCATTTAACAGAAGTTATTAAAAAGCACGCCTACGAAATGCTTGGTCGTCAGGAAGTTCAGAAGATTATTGACAGCTTGAAAACTGAATATTCTGCTGTTATCGATGAAGTTACCAAGCTTATGGGAATTGGTGAAATACAGAAAATCCTGCAGGGGCTTCTTGTAGAACAGGTTTCAATAAGAAATATGGTTCCAATTCTTGAAACAATAGCAGACTACGCGGGGATTACCAAAGATACAACCTTTTTAATAGAAAAGGTAAGACAGGCATTATCAAGGCAGATTTGTATTCAATATGCTGATGAAGATAAACTCATGAGAGTTATTACAATAAGTCCTGAAATTGAAAGGATTATAGGTGAGTCAAAGATTGAAACAGCTAATGGTGTTATGGCAGCACTAGAGCCTGAAATCCAGAGACGCTGGATAACAAGTGTTGCAAATACTGTTCATAACGCGGAAAACGCTGGCTTTTTCCCAATTATTTTATGTTCAGAAGCAGTAAGGGCTCTTGTAAGAGCCAGTTTAAAAAGAGATTTTCCTGGAATTGTTGTATTATCGGTTCCTGAAGTCGTTTCAAATGTGAATATAGATCAAATAGGTGAGATATCCTTTGTAGAAAACAAATCAGAGCAAGAGGTTAATCAATAAATGGAATACTTTAAAGAGGTCGGAACTTCCTATATGGAAGCTGTTTCTATCGTAAAGAGCAAATTCGGTGAGAACGCAAAAATCCTTAACCACCGCAGTATAAGATATGGTGGTTTTTTGGGAATGTTCCAGAAAGAAGGGGTTGAGGTAGAAGGATATTTTAATGCCGGACCTGTTTTGAGTCCCAGAAGAAATTTTGATGAAGAAAAAAAGAAATTGATTGCAGCTGCTGGAGCAAAGCGTGATGACTCTCTTAGTAAAGTTTTGGATAAATTGAATCTGATTGATGAAAAAATAGAAGCAGGCACAATAGGTGGACAGAATTCTCAGCCTGAATCAATAGAAAAGATAGAAGAACTTTTGGTTAAGAATGATTTTTCATATAATGTTATTAAAGATATTTGTACAAGATTAAAAAGTGAACTTTCGCTTGAGCAATTAAAAGATTATGACTTTGTAAAGAGAAAAACTCTTCAGTGGCTTGGCGACAATGTTAAAGTCTACAGAGGTGTGCCTACACAAAAAGGTAAAGTTGTCATCCTTGTAGGGCCTACAGGTGTAGGAAAAACAACAACATTAGCCAAACTTGCGGCTATAAACAGGCTTGGAATAAAAGGTGAAAGTCCTAAGGATGTAAGGCTTATAACAATTGATAATTTTAGAATTGGTGCTCAGGGACAAATTCAAACCTATGGTGATTTAATGGACATTCCTGTATCATGTGTTGACTCCATAGAAGATTTTCGAAGCAAGATTATGCTTTATCAGGAAGCGGACATGATTCTTGTCGATACAATGGGTCGTTCTCCAAGAGATTATCAGAATCTGGCACAAATGAGAGAGCTGTTGGATGTTTGCGGAA
>JAQQAK010000231.1 GCA_028527945.1 Spirochaetaceae bacterium | reverse complement strand
GAGCTTTTGCGTAAGGAAAACTCTCAATTTATTATAGCTCTTGGCGGAGGGAGCACTATGGATCTTTCCAAGGCCGCTTCTGTTGCTGCAAGAACTGGTAAGTCTATAACCTTTTATCACGGTACAGGAGAAGCGTTGCCTTCTGAAGGAATTCCTTTGATTGCTGTTCCTACAACATCAGGAACAGGCAGTGAAGTAACAGGTGTAGCTGTTCTTACAGATAAAGATAAAAAACTTAAGGCTCCAATAGGTGTAGCAAAGGCACTTTACGCAAGAATTGCTTTAATAGATTATGAATTGACATACTCTGTTCCGGCAAGAATTACCGCAGGAACCGGTATAGATGTTCTTTCTCATGCTGTTGAAGGGTACTGGAGCATTGGCCATCAGCCTGTTTGTGATGCTATGGCTGTTCATGCTATCAAAAATGTCTTTGGTTATCTTGAGAAGGCTTGTACTGAGCCGGATAATGAAGAAGCCCGTTGCAAGATGGCAGAGGCTTCTGTTATTGCGGGTTTAGCTTTTAGTCTTCCTAAAACTACTTCATCTCATGCCTGTTCTTTTCCTCTAACTCAGATATACCATATTCCTCATGGAGAAGCTTGTGGTTTGACTCTTGATTATTTTATCCGCTATAACAGCAAGCATGATGAAGATGGTCGTATTAATGCTTTGGTTAAAACTCTTGGCTTCTCAAATGGTGATGAATTTGCTGATGCGGTTGCTTCATTAAAAGAAACGATTGGAACCAGATGTGATCTAAAAGATTTAGAGATCACTGAAGAAGCTTTGGATGATCTTGTTAAAAGATCCAGACATCCTAATCTTCTGAATAATCCATGTGAGATATCAGACGAAGTTCTTTATGATATGTATCGTGGAATGATATGAAAAACTTTTTGCTGATTCTAATTATTTTTGTCAGCCATTTTATTCAGGGCATTACCGGTTTTGCGGGAACTTTACTGGCTATGCCCTGGTCTTCAAAGGTTATAGGTTTTGAATCTGCCAGAAGTATGATGAACCTTTTAACCATTTTTTCAGCTTTGTTAATTGTTATCATGAATTTCCGCTATATCCATAAAAGAGAGTTGGCGAAAATAACTCTTTTTATGGGCTTCGGTCTTGTGTTTGGAATATTAGTTAAAAATACAGCTCAGTTAGATATTCTCATGATTTTGTATGGTCTGATTATTTTAGGAGTAGCAGTTCAGGGTATTATTTCTTTTTATTGTAACAGAGCTAAAGAAGATGTTGTTTATGACTCTTCTAATGAGGTTCAACTCACTTCGAAGAAGTATCTTGCTATAGATGTTATAATATTATTTCTTGCAGGAGTTATTCATGGTATTTATGTTTCTGGCGGTGCTTTGATGGTTTTATATGCGGTAAAGCATATAAAGGATAAAAAGAAATTTCGTGCAACAGTTGCTGCGTTATGGATTATTTTGAATACAGCTATTGCTCTAACAGATCTTTTTTCAGGAAAGTTTATCATGGATAATATTCGTTATGTCGGTATTACAATTTTGCCATGCCTCATAGCTACTCAGATAGGAATTGTTGTTCAAAAATATATAAGTAACTCTGTTTTTACTATTATTACCTATGGTTTATTACTATTAACAGGGGGAAGTATTATTTTTTAAGTGATGCCATCAAAAAACTAAGCTTCCATTTTACAGTCTTCCCTGAAAGATTGTCTCTAATTATTCCGACAAGCTGGCTAAAGTTTTCTTCTTCAAGTTCCTTTGAAAGAATACCTCCATAACCGGAGCCTTTGGGTTCAAACCATTTTTCTATATCTGATGGCATTATGGGCCTGTTCTCTTCTATAACCAGAATGTCGTGTTCTGTCGCAAAGCCTGAATCATTTGCCGCGGATATTATAGCGTTCTCATCCCAGCTTACAAGCGGATTATTTTTGTCGCTGTAAATGCTTTTTTCTGCATCTGCCATGGCTTTATAGAGTTCAGGAGCCTCTGTCTTGAGCATCGCAAGTTCCGGAAGCGCGGAAATCCTCTGTGCTTTTGACGGTATAAACTGACAGATATTCAGGCTTCCATCAGATCTGAGTATTGTTTTCAGGCTATTAAAGACTGAGGAGCTGTCTTTTTCAAGGAAACCTTTGCGGGTAAATAAATCTCTTAAAAGGATTTTCTCAAAAAATTGGTCTTCAGGTATTTCTGAAATTATATTTTCTATAGTCTCTGCCATTTTTATTTCAAATGGCCTGGACTCTTCCGAAAGGCTTTCTGAATAATGCCTGCATATCCCTGCTGTTTTTTCATTCTGCGGAACGTACCAAACCGAGCCTTCTGGTGTCTGGCGAACTGCTTCCCACAAAAATGCCGGAACTCCTGGTTCTATGGAGAGTACGCAGTCGTGGCGGCTAAAGATTGTTTTTCCGTCGTTATTGGAAAGAAGTTTTTCTCTCAAGGTAGAAATAGTTCTGCCTGTTTCGCGGTTTAGGCGGTAAAGCCATTTTTCAGAGTTCTTCTCAGGTGGTGAAAAGGTCAAAACTTCGCTGGTTTGTTCTTCAAAGACAGAGGCAAGCTGAATCTCTCTCTGTCTTGTCAGCCTCTCTCTTATGCCCGCCTCATAGCCCTGATTAGACGGTTCATAAAAGACCTTTCCCTGAAGGCCGCTTGGCAAATACTGCTGGGCAACCCAGTGATCCTTGTACGCGTGCGGGTAGAGGTAGCCCTCTCCATGGCCAAAACCTTCCTTGTCGCGGCCGGTATCTTTCAGATGATTTGGAACCTCTTTTGCAAACTCTGCTTCAACTGCTCCGAGAGCATCGAAGAAGGATAGGGTCGTATTAGATTTTGGTGCTGTTGCAAGGTATAGGGCGGCATGGGTAAGGTGAAATCTTCCTTCGGGAAGTCCTACCCGTTCAAAGGCTGCCGCAGCCGACTCTACAACACCTAATGCGTGTGGATCAGCAAGGCCAATATCTTCACTGGCACTTATTAACATGCGTCTGAATATAAAACGCGGCTCTTCTCCAGCTCTGACCATGGTTGCAAGCCAGTAAAGAGTTGCGTCAGGATCTGAGCCTCGTATAGATTTGATGAAGGCACTTATTGTATCGTAATGGTAGTCACCTTCCTTGTCGTATAGTAGCGCTTTTTTCTGTATACTCTCCTCAGCGGTATCCATACTTACGCTGATAAGGCTTTCGTCTTTGGGTGGAAAGCTGTCCGCGCTTGTCTCAACCGCAAGTTCTACGGCATTTAAAAGACTTCTGGCATCGCCGTTTGCAGTAGATATAAGGTGTTCAAGTGCACCATCTTCAAAATTAACATTAAAGCGACCATAGCCGCGCGTTTTATCGTTGACTGCCTGCATGGCAATATCGTGAAGGTTTTTCTCTGTAAGCGGCTTTAGCTGAAAGATCCGGCTGCGGCTTACAAGGGCTTTGTTTACCTCAAAGTAAGGGTTTTCTGTTGTCGCGCCAATAAGTATTACTGTCCCGTTTTCTACCCACGGAAGAAGGGCATCCTGCTGGGACTTGTTCCATCGGTGAACCTCATCAACAAAGAGAATTGTTCTTTTATTGTACAAATCTCTGTGGCTTTGAGCTTCGGCAATCGCGTCTCTGAGGTTTTTTACCCCGTCGAGTACGGCGTTCATTGTAATAAAGCTACTCTTTGTCGTGTTGGCAATAACACGCGCGAGTGTTGTCTTTCCGGTTCCTGGAGGTCCGTAAAAAATTATTGAACTCATCCTGTCAGCCTGAATAATTCGGCGTAAAAGTCTGCCGGGGGCGGCAATGTGATCCTGCCCTATAAACTCATCAATATTGCGTGGTCTCATTCGGAAGGCCAGGGGCGCTTCCTTGTTTTCGGTTTGAGAGAATAGCTCCATTTTGGAAGTATAGATTAAGCCGCCCCGCCTATTCAAGGTGAAACGGTATTATGTATTCATTGAATTGTTTTTTAGATTTTTTGAAAAATAAGCCCATCCTTTTTTGAGTACCAGTATAAAAGTCCTCGTCCTTTTCTGGGAAGCCTTAACTCAAGGTTCCATTCGGGGTAGTGTGAATTAACCATTAGCTGTCCGTTTACAAGAAAAGCTGAAAATGAAATATAATCATCTTTTTTCATTGGATGGTTTGAAGTGATAAAATACTCATTATCCATTTTTTCTATAGTCATTCTTTGTTTATCATTAGCTTCTTTAGGAACGCTTTCCGGCAGGGTTCTTCCGCAGCACGACACGCCTGCTTCTCCTGTGCTAAAGACTATGTTTTCACATGATGGACAGGTATAAAAGTGTATATTCTTCATTTTTATTCGCCGGGAAGGTTTAATACCCCGCAGTTCTACTGCGGAATCTTCTATTTGGAAAGAGTATTTTTGTGTTGGGTATGAAACCTGACCGTCTAAACCCATTCCTTGCAGAACCAACCATACTTCGGAGCTCTGCTC
>JAQQAK010000230.1 GCA_028527945.1 Spirochaetaceae bacterium | reverse complement strand
ACTATATAACCAGAAGAAATAGAGGTCATATTATGTCTAAAAAGAAAATAACAGCAATAATTATATCCTTATATATAATTATTTTTTGTATTGGTGTAGATACTTTTCTAATTTCTCCACTTATTCCGCTTCTGACCAATGAATTTAACATTACAATCTCACAGGGGGGCTTCCTGACTCTTTCATATGCATTAGCATATGCTTTATTTGCTTTTATTCTGGGTCCCATATCGGATCGCCTTGGCAGACGTAAAACACTACTTATAGGTATATTAAGTTTTACATTATGTTCTTTTTGCTGTGCCCTATCTAGAAACTTTTACACTCTTCTTTTTTTCAGAGCCTTTTCAGGTATAGCTGCCGCAGCAACAGGACCACAAGTATGGGCTCTAATTGGTGATGTTATCCCTTTTGAAAAAAGAGGAAAAGTTATTGGAATTGTAACCTCAGCTTTAGCTGTAAGTCAGCTGCTAGGCTTACCTATAGGTTCATATATTGCAAAGTTTTTCAACTGGAATTATTCATTCCTTTTTCTTGGCGGGTTATCAACAATAGCTGTTGTGTTGGCATTTATCTTTATACCAAAAGAATCTTTAGATCAGAAAAAAGATTCACAGACTTCTGTTATAGGCCCCTTAAGATTAGTAATGAAAAATAGACAAGCTTTTTCTTCCTTGATGGTTACTTTCTTTATGATGTTTGGAAGTTTTGGCCTCTTTACTTTTGTAGGGGCATGGTTAGCTCAAGCTTTTTCTTTAAATGTAGGTCAGATAGGTACTGTTATGATGGTTATAGGGATTGGCAATATGACAGGTCAACTAAGCGGAGGTTTTTTAGCAGATAGATTTGGAAAGAAAAAGACTGCAGTAATATTTATGCCGATAATGGCAACCATGCTTTTACTTCTACCGAATACATCATTTTCCCTATCCATATCAATTATAACTCTGTTATTTTGGTTCTTGAGCGCAGGAATTTCATTGTCATCATTCAATGCATATGTCACCGAGCTTATGCCTGAACACAGAGGCACAATTATGAGCTTAAACAGTTCCTTTATGTATATGGGAACATCTACAGGAGTTGCTATCAATAGTCTAATATTGAAAATAGGGAGTTTTTCAATAATCGGCTTAACTAGCTTTATTGCTGTTGTTATCTCATGGTTAATTCTTTCTATTGTTCTATTTGACAAGAAAATGAAACTATAAAGGAGATTAATAACTCCCGGCCAAAAGGCCTGGAGTTATAAGAAATCTGTTTATATGCTTTTCCAGTGTTTTACAGCAGAAAGAAAAAACTCCTGTAATTTTAATTCCATAAAGGGAATTTAAAACTCTGTGAGCTTTGAAATTTCCTCAAGTTATTTCTATTTAATAGCTTCCTCCGCCCTATGCTTATTAACATTCATAAATGGCAGCTATTTCATGTATTCTACGCTTCATTTCTGTACGGACATGCGGGGGGGCCAGACATTCACATTTATCTCCAAGGCTTAAGAGAATATTGTAGTAGTATTCGTTCTCTATGAAGGGAAAACTAACAAGATAATATTCATCACCATCAGGCAAAAAGTTTTCATAAGTACAAAAATCAAGAACTCTTTCCATGACTGATTTATGAATACGAATTTTAATAGTCTTTTGCATATCCTCCAGAGCATCATCGAAATATAGCTGCGGTTTTTGAAAAACTCGCGGAGCAAAGACCTCCTCTTGTATTTGCAGCTTTGATATGCGGGATAGTTTAAATAGGCGAAAATCATTTCTTTTTCGGCAGTACCCATACAGGTACCAATGACTGCTTTTTAATACAATCTGAGACGACTCGACTGTTCGTGCGGTTCTGTTCCCATGGCTATCTATATATACAAACGAAAGCAGTTTATTTTCCTGCAAAGCTGTTTTAATTATTTCCAGATATGGAGGAATGTTCCGGTTGCCCATCCACGGGCTTAAATCTATATAAATTTGCTTTGTTTTTAATTCAATATCTTTCGCTTTATCGGCAGGAATAAAACTCTTTACCTTCGAAAGCGCGTTTAGCAGTTCGTCCCCCCTTATCATGCAGGAAAGACTTGAAAGCCCCATCAAGATAGCGGAGAGGTCGGTGGTAGAAAAAACGTTTTTATCAATCTTGTAATTTTGCATAATCTCAAAGCCGCCGCCTACACCGGGTACCGAGCAGACAGGAATTCCCGCCATATTAATGGTATCTATATCGCGGTAGATTGTGCGGGGCGATACTTCAAACATGTCTGCTAATTCCTGAGCGCCTATACGCTTTTTATCAAGGAGTAGCATAATAATACTCACAAGCCTGTCAATCTTCATATGATAGCCGCCTCACAAAATTTCTTTTTATATTTATAGATTGTCGCCATACTGTTGTCAACAATTGTAAGGCATAATGTGAGAGTAAAGAAAAAGCCTGCAAGGAGGAAAAAATGCAGAAAAAAGCCTTGGTAATAATCGATATTCAAAATGATATCACAAAGAATTACAAGGAAGTTATTGACAATATCAATAAGGCCATTGATTGGGCAGTGAGTAATAATATTCATGTTATTTATATAAGGCATGAAAATTTGTCACCTGGAACAAGAACATTTAAACACGACACAAAGGGAGCTGAATTCGTTTCAGACCTAAAAATAGTATCAAAAAATGTTTTTACCAAATACAAGGGAAACGCCCTAACCAGTGAAGGTTTTGTAGACTTTATTAAAAAAAACGAAATAAGAGATTTTTATATTACGGGAGCAGATGCGGCTTATTGTGTAAAATCAACCTGTTACAACCTGCGCAAAGCAGATTATGATGTTAATGTCATTTCTGATTGTATTACAAGCTATGACAAAAGAAAGATTGACGGAATGCTTGACTACTATGAAAGTAAGGGCTGTAAAAATATTTGTCTGAATGACTTATTAGGTTAAACAGTTTTAGCATTAACCACGTAGAACTGAAGCGTTACGCCCGGCTGTTTTACGTGGCTTTAAAATGAAGAGATCCATTTTTTTCAAAGTTTTTACCTGAATAACCAATATAACTTTTTTATCATAAAAATCTCCTTATCCTATTAAATCTATTTAAGTACACTGAAACACTTGGCTGACCAGATTGTGTTTTTCCGAATAAAAGAGATAGAGCGATCCAAAAATATCATCCGATTCCAACTGAGCCACAAAGGTCATAGGTTTCCCTTCGGGATCAAAAGGGGTTTCATTAGACTGACACCAGCGAGGAACTTCAAGAAGCAAAGTGGTTGTACCGCGGCTACTTTCTGCTGGCTTCATAAAAACTGGCTCACATGCTATCTCGTCAAAATCTTCGATTTCTTCAGTAGTTTCTTCTTTTAACAACAGCCGATATTTGCCATCTATCGGTTTGAAATCAAGTCGTGATATGGAAACTGAATGATAGATAAACTGAAAAACTCTTCCCTTCCATTCTGGACGGATTATACCTCCATCAAAAGAAAGCATGGGCAAAAGTTTTTTTTCATATTGATTTTCTTCCATCAAACTCTCCTTTAATGAAGGAAAAAGTTTGATATCCTGTTTTTCTTCTGTTTCCACAAGTTCTATCCTATCTTTAATTTCATTTTCCATGAGATACTGGAACTCTTCAGTGTCGCGAATGGGAGCAAAATCAGGATCCCCACACATTGATGTCCGTGTATTTTCCCAAGTTATAATACTATTCTTTAATGCTTCAAAAGCAATTGCGTTTTCCCCCGCCATGGAAGCATAACAGGCCATATTATAATAATCAGGGCCTGACGGCCATTGAGAACAAACCTTTTGCGCATAATGTAGGGCTTTGGAATATTCTTTCATATCGCTATAAAGAAAGGCCAAGCTTTCTTCTGCCTTTATCATATAATTATTGTCATCAAGCAGAGGAAGAAGAAGAGCTTCTGCCTTCTTCAGGGCTCCTAAAGCTCTAAGACTGTTCCCGTAATAAAATTGAGCCCTGCTGCTACTATTTTTTTCAAGAAACTGCTCAAAGAAAAAAGCTGCCTCCTCATGGCTATTAAGAAGATGAAGGCATATAGCCCGCCATTCTAAGGCTCTTTTATTTTGAGGATCTTTTATAATAACTTTTTCATAAACCTCCAGAGCTTCTTCTGCGTTGGATTCATTTACAAATTGAACCTGATCCATCATTTCGTCCAGATCTTTTTTACCCATTGATTTTTCCTCTTAATCTTTTATATCAAACAATTTTAAAGAATTTTCCCGATGAAAACCATAGTTTAACACGAAGTGAAAACTTGACAAAGTCTGAAAAGAGCCTCATTAAATATTAAATTTGCGTTTTCCATATATATCAGTTATTCTTGAATCTAATTTTTACACATTATCAAAGAGGTTGATTTTATGAAAAATTTCCTGTCAGCACTTATTATAATCACATTATCATTAACTTTATTTACAGGTTGCAGCAAAAAAGAAAACAGTGGAACAACTAAAGAAGCTAAGAAAAAAACATATGAATATAACTATGCCGTATTTTTCCCGGCCACACACCTTCAGGCTAAAACTGCTGAAGCATGGGCTAAAGAGATAGAAAAACGAACAGAGGGCCAGATAAAAATAACAATGTTTTTTGGAGGGACTCTCTCCAACGCAACTCAAACATATGAAGCAGTTGAATCTGGTATAGCAGATATGGGAATGAGTGCTTTTGCCTACACAAGAGGACGGTTTCCTCTTTTAGAAGGCCTTGATTTACCAGTAGGTTATCCTGATGGAAAAACTGCAACAAAAGCTGCAAATGAAATGGTAAAGAAATATCAACCAGAAGAGCTTTCAGGCGTTCATGTCTTATATATACATGCTCATGGACCAGGTATACTCGCAAGCAAAAAAGAAATACATAAAGCATCAGATCTTGAAGGACTACAGATTAGAGGTACAGGACTTTCCGCAAAAATTGTTGAAGCTCTTGGAGCAAACCCAATATCCATGAGTCAGGGTGATACTTATGAAGCCCTCCAGAAAGGTGTAGTAGATGCTACTTTCTGCCCAGTAGAAACTCTAAAAGGCTGGAAACAGGGTGAAGCAATTGATTATGTCATAGATACACGCTCTATAGGATATACAACTACAATGTTTGCTGTTATGAATAAAGACAAATGGAACGCATTACCTGAAAACCTGCAAAATGTAATTTCTGAAGTAAGTGATGAATGGATAGAAAAACAAGGAAAAGCATGGGATCAGGCTGATGATGAAGGCCGCGCGTTTGTATCAGATTTAGGAAAAACATTCATCGATTTGTCTGACGCAGAGAATGAAGCTTTTGTAAAAGCGATGCAACCGATCTTTGCTTCATATATAGCTGAAACTGAGAAGCAGGGTCTCCCAGGAAAGGCATTTATTTCAGATCTCCAGTCAATGTTAAAATAATACAATGAAGTTTTTTTCTTTCATACGTAAAATTATAACAGCCTTCGCTTTCATCTCTGGCGTGGCAGCTATCTTGATGATGCTTATAACATTAACTGATGTAATATTAAGAATATTTAATACAGGCATAACCGGAGCATACGACATGGTTAGAGCGTGTGGAGCAATATCCATAGCATGCGGCCTCCCCTACCTTACAGCAGTAAAAGGTCATATTGCAATAGAATACTTTTATCATAAAGCAGGAAAAGCAACCCGTATAATAATGGATACAATAATAAGAGTTTCATCACTTATTATATTTGGCCTTCTTTCTTATCATTCGTTCAGACATGGATTATCACTTTTAAACAAAGGAGAAGTTTTTCCTAACCTTGGGCTACCTGTTTTCTGGATTCCAATTGTAATCAGCCTTAACAGTTTTCTTATGATGATAGTCTTTTTTTATCACCTGATTAATCCCGGAAAGGAGTATATAAAACCATGACACCAGTGCAGACAGGAATTATTGGCTGTATTTTATTATTCGCGCTCCTGCTTACCTCAATGCCGGTAGCCTTTGCAATGATAGCCTCCGGAGTCATTGGTTTTGCTCTAATTGTAAGCCCACAGGCCGCATTCAGCATGGTAATGGCAGATCTTTTCGAAACCTTTACGTCATACAACCTGACTGTAATACCTCTTTTTATTATGATGGGACAGGTTGCTCTTCACGCAGGGATAAGTAAAAGATTATTTAAAACAACCTATATCTGGGCAGGACACACAAAGGGAGGTCTTGCCATGGCAACAGTCTGGGCTTGTGCCGGATTTGGCGCAATATGCGGTTCAGGACCTGCAACAGCCGCGACGATGGCTTCTGTAGCTCTTCCAGAAATGAAACGTTACGGATATTCTGATAAACTCGCTGCGGGAACAGTTGCGGCAGGTGGCTCATTGGGAATGCTCATTCCGCCTTCTGTTGTGTTCATCGTTTACGCTATTATGACGGAACAATCTATTCAGAGTCTTTTTCTTGCGGGAATTATTCCAGGCTTGCTTATAGCTACGCTTTTTTGTATTGCAATATATTTTCAATGTGCAAGAAATCCATCTTTAGGACCTTCCGGAACAAAACACAGCTGGAAAGAACGTTTACAATCTTTAAATGGAATTATTGAAACCCTACTGTTATTCATTCTTGTTATGGGAGGAATGTTCACAGGCCTTTTTACTCCAATCGAAGCATCAGCTATTGGGGCCGCAGGAAGTTTTATAATAGCTATAGTTCAGCGTCAGCTTACATTTTCAAAATTGAAACAGATTATATTGGAAACAGTCAGAACCTCATGCATGGTTTTCTTTATTGTAGCAGGAGCCAATATATTTGGCCGTTTTCTTGCTGTATCAAGGATCCCCTTTTCGCTGGCAAACTTCTTCGTATCTCTGCCAATCCCTGGCTGGGGAATTATGTTTCTTATAATGTTGTTCTTCATGGTTGCAGGCTGTTTTATAGATGCTTTAGCTCTTATACTTTTAACCGTACCAATATTCTACCCTGTTATTCTTGAACTTGGTTATAATCCAATATGGTTTGGGGTAATTGCTGTAGTCATTACACAAATGGGAGTAATAACCCCACCAGTAGGAGTAAATGTTTATGTAGTAAATGGTATAGAACGAGATATACCTCTTACAGAAATTTTTAAAGGGGCAATGCCTTACCTACTTATGCTAGTTTTATCTGCTGTAATACTAATTGCTTTTCCACAGATTAGCCTCTTTCTGCCAAATCTTGTCAGATAAGAAATTTCAAGTAGTAACACTTGGAAAACTGCTTTCAGTTTTTTTACAGGAGGAAAAATAAAATGCCTTACAGAAATGTTTTTAAGAAGATTTTATTTTGCACAGATTTTAATACGGACGCGATGACAGCTTTTCATTACACACTAAATATTGCATCAGGTAATGAGAATAGTAAAATAATAATTTTTCATGCAATTCCAGAACCAGATGCTCAATTTTGGAAGACATATATTTATGAGACAGATGAAGATGTAGATGCTAAGGCAAAACATGATATAGATAAAAAGATTAAAGAAACTTATATTCCAATTATTCCTGATACCATATCATATTCTACCCACTTTGCAGTCGGTAACGTTGGTGAAGAAATTTTAACTTTTTCTGAAGAAAACGATACAGATTTAATTGTTATAGGCCGCGGTGCGGGAGCCAATATGGTAAACAGGCTTCTAGGTAATTTTACTGAAAAGATTATAAGAAAATCGAAATGTCCTGTTCTTGTAGTTCCTGATGAAAATGAATCAGAAAGTTAATACCATTAGTAAAAAATGATTTAAAAGCTGTTATTTTAGACTGTTGGGTAGCTCTATAAATTTTTCATTTTTTTGTTGATTGTTTGCGTAAACAGTCGTAAACTATATTTATAGAGGCTTTATACACAGCTTTTTTATAAAGCTAAAAAACAAGGAGGATGTCATGAAAAACATCAAAACTAATTGTCCTGAAATAGTTTGTTTACCATTCTCAGGAGTTACTCCGTTCCATAAAAAAATAGATAAAAATTATCTTAAAGCGGATGTAAAAAAAACTGGCTTTCCTTCAATGGGGGGCTTCAGATTCTTTTAACTAAAATATTTTTAACTTACTAAAAGGCTTTTCAATATTTTAATTGAAAAGCTTTTTTTATAAACACAGAGAATTACAATCCACGCATCCAACCAGGCCTTGTACATAGTTTTCCATCAAGCGCAGCGTCAATTGTAGCAAGTAAATTGTCACCATCTTCTGGCAAAGTCCCCTTTAAAGCCAGAGCATTTGAAGCATGATTAGATCTGAATACCAAATCATGTTGAGGTTCAATCTCACTGATTAAGAGTCTGTCTTCTCTAAGCATCCCTTCATCATCCTGCTCAGTAAAATCTTCACCAAAAGCCTTTTTAAACTCACTAAGAGATGCTCTATCCATCATAAGTGACAAAGTTGAAAGATAGTCCGGGGTGCTTTCTGAAACAAGTCTCGCGCTCTGCTCAATATGCTCTTGCCACAAGTCCTGTCCTCCAAGGCCGGTAACTATTGTTGCCGAAACACCAAAACCTGCATCATGAGCCTTTAAAATAGCCTCTTTATGATGAGCAAACAGCGCTCCTTTTTTTACTTTTTTAAGAATTAAATCAGATCCTGATTCTATTCCGTAATACAAAAGCTTTAACCCTGCAGCCTTAAGACTCTCAAGCTCTGAAAGAGTCTTTTTCAGTATATTCCCCGGATTAGCATATATAGAAACTCTTTCAAGTTTTGGAAAATTTTTATACAAAAGTTCAAGTATTTTAAGAAGCATTTCTGTATCAAGGGCAAGAGCATCGCCATCAGCAAGAAAAACTTTTGAAACCGACACATTCCCAGAAAAACCTTCGATATCATTTTTGATATCTTCAAGACTACGAATTTTAAATGTTTTACCTTTATACATTCCGCAAAAAATACAACGGTTATGGCTGCATCCAAGAGAGGCCTGAATAATAAGACTCCGGGCTTCTGATGGAGGTCTGTAAACTGGTTCATCATAAATAATCATGACATCAATATATCAAAGGCAAAATGTATTTGGAAGCCGTGAAGGCATTTACTAATACATATATTCTATAAGTCACGCCCTGCTTTCAAGATCTTCCCATCTCTGATAACACTCTTCTATGATACCTAAAAGTTCATCATAACGTTTTTTCTTTTCACCAGATTCAGCCGCAGAAGCATCTGGAGACATAAAAAAGTTTTCAAGCTGCTGCTTTTCATCTTCAAGAGACAGAATTTCATCTTCAATTCCGGACAGTTCCTGCTTCTCTTTAAAACTCAACCCCTTCTTTTTATCACGGTTATCCTTCCACCCAGAAACCTTTTTATCAGGTAATTCATTCTTTTTTTCTTCTTGTTTAAGATCAGCAGTTACATCTTTCTTAAACTCATAATATTCAGATGCCGAGCCGGAAAATCCCTGAAGTTTGCCATGCTCATCAATTACAATCAAAAAATCAACTGTTCGATCAAGAAAAAAACGATCATGAGAAACAACAACCGCGCATCCTGCAAAATTACTTA
The DNA here is from genome assembly GCA_028527945.1 of Spirochaetaceae bacterium. Classification (GTDB taxonomy): domain Bacteria; phylum Spirochaetota; class Spirochaetia; order UBA9216; family UBA9216; genus Thalassospirochaeta. The sequence goes on along the minus strand of JAQQAK010000230.1, from coordinate 4,649 downwards.
GAAAATCTTCAAGAATAGATAATGTCTGTATATCAAAATCGTTTGTAGGTTCATCAAAAACAAGAAAATTAGGATTTTCCAGAAGGAGTTTCAGCAGATGTAGCTTCTTACGCTCTCCACCTGAAAGGTTTCCTATTTCTGTATACATCAAATTCGATGGAAATAAAAAGCGCTCAAGAAATTGAGATGGAGATATGGTACTACCATCTCTGAGCTTGATAATCTCTGCTGTATCTTTTATATAATCACCGACCTTTTCGCCAAGCGGAAGCTCTTTGGACATCTGATCATAATAAGCTATTTTCGTATTTACTCCATATTCTACACTACCGCTGTCAGGCTGAGTCCGTCCGGTAACAATGTTCAAAAGGCTGGTTTTTCCGCTTCCGTTAGCACCTATAATTCCAACTTTATCACCCTTTCTAAAACTAAAAGTAAAGTCTTCAAAAAGAACTTTTCCTTCATAGGCCTTGGAAACACCCTCAATTTCAAGAATCTTACCGCCAAGTCGCTTTCCTTCTACAGAAAAACTGTCAGAAACAGCCTTGGGCTCAGGACGTTCGTTCATCATTTCAAAAAAACGCGCTTTACGCTTTTTATCTTTGCCAGCTCTCGCCCGTGGACCACGTTTTATCCATTCTGCTTCATTTCTAAGAATATTATTTAAGCGATCAGCTGTTTTATTTTTAACAGTTTCACGCATGGCTTTTTGTGACAAGTATGATGAATAATTACCTTCATAAACAAATACCTGCTGTTCATCTAACTCTATTACACTATTACAGACTTTATCCATAAAATATCTGTCATGTGTTACAAGAAGGACAGCCTTTCCAGCCTTTGCTAAAAACTGTTCAAGCCAGTCGATAGTCTCTATATCAAGGTGATTAGTAGGTTCATCAAGAATAATAAGATCCGCGTCCGACACAAGAGTCCTGGCCAAAGCAGTTTTTTTTATCATTCCACCGGAAAGACTACTCATATCAAGTCCAAGATCATTTATGCCTAACTCACTTAATAGAGATTGAATACGCTGCTCAAGAGTCCAACATCCAAGACTTTCCATCTTTTCAACAAGTGTTGTAACAACTTCCGTATCAACATTAGCTGAACTTACAGCTTTCTCATAATCTCTGACAGTTTTTATCTCTTCTGAATCTCCTGCAAGAATAAAATCAGCAATCTTTTCACCAGGAGCAAAGCTTGGAGTCTGCTCCAAAAAAGCTATTTTCAGTTCCCGGTTTTTTGTAACAAGACCGTCTTCCGGCTCCTTTATTCCCGCTATGATCTTCATCAGAGTGGTCTTACCAGTTCCGTTTCTGCCAATAATTGCAATACGGCTGTCATCATCTATACCAAATGACGCGTTTTTAAAGAGAAGTCTTCCGCTTTCAGTCCTGCTTATTCCGTTAGCTGATACAAGATTCATATTATTTTGGTTCTATATCCTCAAAGCGTTCATAATACCCAAGAAGCTTTTCATTATCATCTCTGACAGCAATCATGGTAACTTTCTGATTAGCCTTATTCACAGTCAAAAAGATTTCATTTTCACCAGCAGCCATTTTTTTGTAATATTCTTTTATCATCTCGTTGGATCTTTCATTATGACAATCAAATATAGACTTTCCAATTAATGAACTGCCGCCCCTTTTTGAATATTTTTCTATCGCGGCCTTGTTCATAAAACGCATTATATGATCATTATCAACAAACACTATTGGATATTTATGCTGTTCGAGTATGTAATAAAATATCTTTTCTTTTTCCATATATTCCTCTCTTCCAGCCATTTTATTTATTACAAGCTCCGCTGACTACCCCAAAAAGAATATTTCTCTTGACTAATATAGAAATATATAGCTATTCTTATATAAGAGGTGCAAAATATGAAAAAGATATTATTATTTTTAGTACTAACCTTCAGTGTAATATCTATTTATGCAGAAGGCTCCACAACTTTAAAGAAAGGTGTTCTTTCCTGGGAAGAATCAGGAAGCAATATTACAATAAGCTATGAAGCTCCCACAGAGGGCTGGATAGCTGTTGGTCTGGGATCTCCAAGAATGGATGGATCAACTATTTTTATCGGCTATAGCAAGAAAGGTGAACCTTTTTTTGAACAGCATATAGGAAAAGGACATGGCCATAGAAAAATTGATCAAATAAACTATACAAACTCATCTGTAACCGAAGCAGATGGAAACACAAAAATAACATTTACAGTAAAAAAAGATACTTTTCTAAATGCTGATAAAAAACAAATTCCTGTTATTGTTGCTTTTGGAACAAGAGACAGTTTCAAATCTATACACCGTTACAGAGACAGTTCTGTTATAAGTTTTTAAAAGAATTATTTCTTCTTTCCAGAAAAATAATTTGATTTAATCCATTTACGATTAAGTATAATATGAATACATACCAGTACCAGGAAGAGAAAGCCTGGTACTGCGTGAAAATAAAAATACAGACCAGTTACCATAATGAAATTATGCAAAATTGCTGTAACCGCTATTAAAAGAAAATCTATACCCAATAAAATATTTACGACCTTTAGAGCCTTTATGTTCATGTCTCCTCCGAATTAATGATGCAATGTTTCAACTAAATTACCTTGAATAGTCTTTTATTGATTTATATCAAAACATGAGTAAATTATACCTGTTGATATTATTAATTTAACTCTTAATTATCTTTATAGTATTGATCTCTAATCTCCCAGTATGCGTTTGTTAATTTGAATGGTTCTGACTTCTCTGCAATATCAATAACACACATGTGATCATCAGTTTTATGATAAACATCAGCGCCGGCATTTAATAAGATTAGTATAATTTCCTCACATTCTGTTCTTTTATCTTCAGGCACCATCTTAAAATTACCAACTGCAGCTTCTATTGGAGTTATATTATTATAAGTACTATTTACATCAACACCTAGCTCTATTAAAGTCACTACTGCTTTTGAAAAATTGTTGTAAACTGCATTAAAAATAGGAGGAGCACCATTCTGATTTTTTAGCTCAATATTTGCTCCATTATCAACCAGAAGCCTAAGTTTATCCGATATTCTTTTTTGCTCAATATTTGAACACATCAAGCAATGATGAATTACACCATCAAGATGCTTATCCAAAGCACCAACATCCGCACCATAATGAATTAGTGTCTGCAAGATTTCTGGGTTTTGATTAAATTCTGACGCATACATTAATGCAGACATCCCGGATCTCCTGTCTCTATCATTAATATTTATTCCTTTTTTTATAAAATATATAATAACATCTTGATTTTCATTATAGGAAACCAAATCTCGGAAAAGTTTATCTCCATCAGAACTTAAAATATTTATATCTTGCTTTTTTATATATTCTAATACATCATTAACTCCAGCATATCGAAAAAACTCAGAATTATTGCAAGCGTCTTGGCTATACACGCATGCCCCTCTTAAAACTAATACTAAAAATATAAAATATTTTTTTTGCATAAAGCTCTATCCTTTACTGTTTTATAATAAAATTCTTTTTCGAAATTCCTCATTCAGAAATCTTATCGCATATACTGATATGGATACTTTTAATAAAATTATTACTATTATACTTATATACTACCTCCCAAAAACACTAAAATATTTTACCACTTATAACTTCTATTTCAAAGAACAATTTATACAACTTTTCTATTCAACATCATCCTCGATCTCATGTTGCTCTTCTCCTGTATAAAATGAGCCAACTTCTTCATCCAGTTCAGATACAGCAAGTTTAAGATTTCCTTGTGCCATATCATTAACTATAACCATAGAATCATTTATAAGCTGTGTTCCAGAAGTGATCTCATCCATAGAACCTGATACCTCTGCTGAAACAAGATTAATCTCATTGAGAGAACCAGCCAAAGTTTCTGATTTATCAGAAATAGAATCAGACTGCTCTTTCACTTTAATTGTGATTTGAGAAATCATATCGGTAGCTTCTCTGATTTGACGTCCGCCCTGTGCCATTTCTTTAGTTGACGAAAGAAGTTCTTCCATAGATAACGAAACCTCAGATACTTCCTCCTGAATAGCTGTAAAAGCTGTTTCAGTTTCTTCACTGGAATGTGCCGCGTTTTCTATTTTTGTTACTATTGTTTTTAATTCCTGATCTATCTTTTTAGCATTAACACCACTGTTATCTGCGAGTTTTCTTATTTCTTCTGCTACAACAGAAAAACCTTTTCCTGAATCTCCGGCATGAGCAGCTTCAATAGCAGCATTCATTGATAGCAAATTTGTTTGCGCAGAAATATTATTAATCAGTTCAACCATAGATACTATTGAATCTACACTCTTCACAATTTCAGTAATTATATTTTTTGTTTCTTTTAGTTTTTCTCCACCAGATTTGGTTACCGCCATAAGGTTTTCAGCATTGCCCTTTCTTAATTGAGAAAGTTTTTCCATATTATCCATTGAAGCAACCATTTCAGTAATAGCTGCTCCTGATTCTTCAACAGCAGAAGATTGATTTGTTATATCTTCATTAATATGGAAAATACTATCTTTAATACTATTCATAGAATCAGAAACTTCATTTATAGATGAGGTCATCCTTGTTATCCGCTCTTTTACAGATGTGACATTTGCTGTAATCTCGGTTGTTGCCG
>JAQQAK010000229.1 GCA_028527945.1 Spirochaetaceae bacterium | reverse complement strand
AATAATATTTCAACGAGGCTTTTATTCTAAAATAATGGATAGCTCATCTGGTTCTTTTCTTATTCCAAATGATATTCTTTCTGTTCCTATTTATGCTGGTATTGCTGCTACAAGTTTATCGCATTCCGGGATGATCAGTTTTGATAAAAAAATGCATCTTCAGCTTGCTCTTGCGGAGTTAATTGTAAATGGTATTGAGCATGGAAATTGTGGTGTCACTTACACTGAAAAAACTGAAAGTATGGAAAACGGGTGCAGCGTTGTAGATTTGGTCGCAAAAAAATGTGAAAATGAAGAAGTCGCAGCCAAGCATGTTATGTTTGAATGGGATACTCACGAAGCACAAACAAAATTTGTAATTACAGATGATGGTGATGGCTTTGATGTTGACGATATTAATCAAAAATTAAAAACTCAAGATGAATTATCATTACATGGACGCGGCATAAGAATGGCTCGTTTCTTATCAAAAGAGATGTATTATAATGATAAAGGAAATCAGGTAACCTTTATTATTGAACACGAGAAGCAACCTTCCGGCAAGTTCCCTCAACCTCTGATAAAAGAAGAAATTCTTGAGGTAAAAGTTGGCGATATCGTGTTTGAAGAGGGAGACTCTAGTGATTATTTATATTATATTGTCTCAGGATATTACCATGTTTTATATCAGGAAAAGACTGTAGGAGAACTCAGTCCAAATGATATTTTTATGGGAGAAATGTCTTTCTTGCTTAGTAATAAGCGGAATGGAACAGTTAAGGCTGTAGAGTCTGGAAAATTGATCAAGATTTCCAGAAAATCATTTATAAGTCTAATTCGAGACTATCCCTATTATGGTATTTTTCTTTCCAGACTTTTGGCAAAAAGACTGGCAAGATCTAACGAACAGAATGTCAGTTTGACAGCAGAGATAAAGAAAATGAAAGTTATTTGAAATAGTTTTTTCATGATTAAAGTTTGAGCAAGGATGTGTGCTAAATAATGAATGATTTAGATTTTTACATCAGAATTATTGAAAATTCTACAGAAGGTCTATTCCTTCTGAACGACCAGGGTGAAATCCGATTTGTTAATGAACGGTGCACACAACTAACAGGGTGGGATATTGATGAGATTCTTTTAAGGCAGAAAGAATTTCTGGGATATTTTAATTTTACAAATGGCTCTGCCATTGAACATGTTTTGGAGCTTCCTCAGTTTGATGGAGCAATTGAAAGTTTTAAATACTCATATGTCACGGGGGGAGGCAACGGTTTTACTCTTGTAAATATAAAGCCTAATGTTGAAAAAAAATTAATTCCCTGGGCTGGTAATGTTTTTAAACATCTTTTTTATAATATGCAGGATCCGGTTGTATCTTTTGATGCTACAGGAAATATTGTGACTTTTAACCCTTCTTTAAGAAAACTTCTTAACTGGACAGAAACTTCTCCTGAAACTGCCGATCATCTCTACTCTGATGAAGACGCTTTTAAAAATAGAATAAAAGAACTTGGTTTATCTAAAGGGCAGTTGAGCCAGATAGTAAGTTTGAATACATATTTGGGCTGTACAAAAAAATTCTATGAAACAATATGGCCGCATTTTGATAAGGATTTTAATATCCTTGGATTTACTGCACATTTTCAGGATCTTTCAAGAGAGGAGCTTTTAAAAGCTCAATTAAGTGTTAGCCAACGCAATTACAGCAGGTTATTCGAAAATTTTGCTTCATCAATTGTCATTGTTGATGAGGTTGGTAATATAGTGAATATGAATGCTGTTGCAGAACTTCTTTACGGTTGGGAGCGTGATGAGCTCATAGGAGTTTCATACGATGATTATTTTTCTGCCGGAAAAAATCGTCCTGGAATTGTTGAAATAACAGACTACGCTAAAATGAATGGCGGTAAGTATATAGAAATTGGTGTTCCAAGAAATACAAAATACGGAGATCAGCTTTATACTTATGTTTCATACCATCTTGTAGAATTAAATGGTGATGGAGTTTTTGCTGTTTTCATTCTTGAGAAAGATTTAACCGAGAGAGTTCATCTTGAGAAGCAGCTTAAAGAATCTGTTTATCAGGTAAAAGAAACTCAGGCCGCGGCAATTATGGGATTTGCCAAACTTACAGAAGTTAGAGATCATTGCACGGGTGAACATCTTGACCGGATAAAAGAATATACCAGGGTTTTGACAAAAACTTTGAGAGAAATTTCTAAATATGAAGAATACATAACAGAAGAATACATCGAAGATATTTCAATGTCTTCGATCCTGCATGATATTGGCAAGGTTGGTATTGAAGATTCTGTACTCTTAAAAGCTGGCAAATTTACTTCTGAAGAATTTGATGTAATGAAAAAGCATTCAATGTTGGGTGGAGAAGCTTTAAGTGTCATTGATAAAAATGTCGGATATAAATCATTTTTAACAATAGGTAAAGAAGTCGCGTATTATCATCATGAAAAGTGGGACGGAACCGGATATCCTGAGGGTTTAAAAGGTTCAGACATCCCCCTTTCTGCCAGAATTGTAGCTATTGCTGATGTATATGACGCCCTCATAAGTGAACGTCCCTATAAGAACGCGTTCTCTCATGAAGAGGCCATGAAGCTGATAATTGATGAGAAAGGCCGTCATTTTGATCCGGATATAGTTGACGCCTTTATTATGTGCAACGAAGAGTTTAGAGTTATCTCAATGGGAGAGTTTTTTCTCTGTGATAATAATTCCCTCAAAGGGTGACAGCGCTAATTTATCATTTTCTATTGCGTTAGATTTACATTTTGTAGAAGCTTCTAAACTGTAGTTTTTTAAATGTTCATTCTTTACTATAGATTCGCTGCTGCTAAAATTTAGTAAAATAGTTAAAGACTCTTTATTAAATGTTCTGTTGTATCCCAAAATATTTTTGGGAAGTTCAGAATCATTAATAAGCTTAATTTGTCCGAATCTTAAAATATCTGATTTTGCTCTGTAATTATTGATACGTTTTATGCAATTAAAGATAGAATCAGTATCTTTAACAGTATTTTCTGTATTTACTTTTTTATAATTTTTATTTATTGGCAGCCATGGTGTTATATTTTCTTTGCAGAATCCTGCATTTTCAGATTTATCCCACTGCATAGGAGTTCTGACGCAATCTCTGTTTACCGAGCCGTGAATCTTTTTGTTTATGAGGTTGAAAATTGGTTCTGGTAAGGTTTTAAATGGAAAAGAGACCGGATCAAGCGAGTTTTTATGTGATAGTTTTGTGTCTGTCATACCAATTTCTTCTCCAAAGTAGAAAAATGGTATTCCTCTGGCTGTTAGCTGAAAAAAGGCGTTTAATTTTGCTTTTGATGGATTTTCTCCAAGAGCGGACATTCTTCGTGTTCTGTCATGATTTGTAAAGGCCCAGACAGGAGTTAGCGGATATGGGAAATGATGTTCATATTCTGTTAGCAGGTCTTTAAATGAACTTGCGGTAAAAGGAACACTGGTACATTTAAAAGCAAATGCCGAATGCAGGCCTTTGTTTTTGCAGAAATTGGAAATAGTTTCCGGGGAACCAAAGGTTTCTCCTACCATAAAACGTGGAGGTTCTGAAAAGTTGTCTGTAACTTTTCTTAAATCTTTTGCGAATTGAAAACTTTCAGGAAGATTCTCAGTTCTGCATTTTGATCTGAAGAGCATCCCCTCATTGTTTTCATCTGGAAAAAGTTTCCAGATAAAAGGGCTGTCTCTGAATTGTTTGTCTTCAAATATTGAACCAATTATATCAAGACGGAACCCGTCTACGCTTTTTTTTAACCAGAATTCAAGCATACTGAACATTGCTTCTTTGACTTCCGGATTTCTATAATTTAGATCAGGCTGAAAGGGAAGGAAGGCCGCCCAATAAAATTGTTGTCTTTTCTCGTTCCAGTGCCATCCAGAACCTGAGACCTGACTTTTCCAGTTGTTTGGTGGAATAGGCTTTTTAGATTTTCCATTTTTTATGTCTTCACTGTTCTTTGCGTCTTTCCATACATACCAGTCTTTTTTAGGATTATTTATAGAAGAGCTTGATTCTTTAAACCATGGATGTTCATCGCTTGTATGGTTTAGAACCATGTCAAAAATGATGAACATTTTTCTTGAGTGAACTTCTTTTATGAGTTTTTCTACTTCTTCAAGCGTTCCATATTCTTCTGCCGGCTTGTAGTAGTCTGACACATCATAGCCAAAATCCCTTTGCGGGCTTTTGAAAAATGGAGAAATCCATATTGTTTCAAAGCCTGCTTCTTTTATGTAATCAAGCTTTGATATAATGCCGCCAAGATCTCCAATTCCGTCGTTATTTGTGTCTTTGTAGGATCTTGGATAAATCTGATAGACAGAAGTTCCTCTCCACCAGATTTGTTCTTCGTTGTCTTTATTCATCAATGTTTTTGGCTTTTAATCTTTCTATAACCCAAAGAGTGTATTTTCTTACACGCTTATCAGGATCTGATTTTAGTTCTTCAAGTAGTGAGCTATATTCCGGCAGATTTAGCTTTTCAAGTGCCTTTAATACTTCTACTCTTACTTCTGAGTTTGGATCTCTTGACGCTAGAAGCATTCCTTTAAAAGATTCTTTCGTATGTATTAATGCTAAAATAAAAGCAGCTTTTTTTCGTTTAGCAGGTTTTCTGTGACGAAGTTTTACTATTAGTGCATCTATATATCCTATCTTTAAGAGTATTTCTGCAAGACTATCTTTTATTGTCGGGTTTTGTTCTTTTAGCAGGTTAACTATTGCAGTTTCGCATGAGCTTCCCATCATTTTAAAAACAGAAGCTATGTATTCTCTAAGTTGTGGAGCTGCATCTTTAAAAAGTTCTACAAGTAGTTTTAATTCTTCTTCCGATGTTTTTCGAGATAAGGCTGTAATCACCGATTTTCTTAGCTCCGCGTCTTCCAGATATTCGACAAGAATTTTTATTGCTTCCGGTTTTTCTGATTGCCCCAGACCATAAACTGCTGCTGTTTTTACAGGAAGAACTTCGTTGTCATCAGACAAGATCTCTTCCAGTTTCTTTATAGCGTCTACTGTTCCATGTTCTGCAATAACCTTAGCGGCTTCTTTTCGTACACGTTCAATCGGGTCTCTAAGCATGCTGGTCATCTTATTTAAGAGTTGAGTTTCTCCAAAATCACCAAGCGATCTAATGCTTGCTATTCTTATATCCGGATCAGGATCCTGAGCCGCGGCTTCTATTTCTGTAATAAAATCTTTTATTCCAGTTGCTGGTAAGGCGTTCATTATAGATGTCTTTATTTTGGAGTCACATGTTTCAAGAACTTCATGTACTCTTTGTATAAACCTTGCCTCATCGTAGCTTTTTAATATTATGGCAAATTCTTTTTGCTCCTGGTAATCTAAAAGTTTCATGTTTTCAAGAACTAATTGTAGGCAATATGATAATTTTAGTTCGCCAAGGATTTTATAGGCTTCTTTTTTTATAGATATTGCAAGTTCTGTTGGCGGGGTTTTTATAAAACTAACAATATCTTCGATATAAAGTGTAACTGGAAAACGTTCAAATGTTTCTCGTAAAAGCTTTTTATTTGGCACATCATCATTTTTTAAGAGGGTTAAAAGAGTAGGAACAAAGATGGCGTCTCCTCTGAGTGGTAAAAGTGGAAGAATTATTGAGGCCGCGGTTTCTGTTTTATAGTTTGATAAAAGTTCATTATTTAGGAGTTCAAGAGCCTTGTCTGTTCCTCGTGCTGAAATACACTCGACTGTCTTTTGGTATATTTCAAAATAATATTCTCTTGCCTTTTCTTTAAAATCTTCAGAAAAGACTTTTTCAGCCAGCATATTTATATAGCTGCGATCTCCGGTTTTCTTTAAAAGTTTTGCCGCAAGGTTTAGAGTTGCCGGATTATCTGTTTGATTTATTTCTGACAGAAATAAAGTTGTATTAACCTCACAGGCACTTTTTAAGAGCTCTGTTGTCCTTGCTGTTCCTTCTTTGTCTCCGGTAACAGCCTTGACGAAAAGTTTTCTAAGGCTTCCGCGCTTTTGAAGATATAGGGCCGCGTAACTGCGAATTTCAAGATCTTCTGAGGTTAAATATGAAAAAGCAATTTTTTCATCCTTGTCTGAATTCTTTTGAAGTTGTCCCAAAAGATGGATTATTTGTGTTTTTGAAAGTTTTGACAGATCTATCTGGTACAATTCGGAATAATCTTTATCAAGCCTCTTTCTTGCGGCTTGTCTTACAAAAAATGCCGGATCATCTAATAAAAGAGAGGTCAGTGTTAATACAAGTTTTTCTTTATCGTCAGATATGAATTCTGTTGACAGCATTGTTCGTATTTTGTCAGATGGATCTGAAAATGCTTCCCATAAGAGTCTTGCAGCACGTTCTTCCTCTGAATGGATTAAGATCTTAAAAGCAAAGAATCTTATTTCCCATTCAGGATCTACTGCCATTTCAAATATTTCTGTTAATTTCTCTTCAACTATTGAAAGCGCATATTTACCGTTGAAATCCATTCCTTTTCCGGCTGCCGCAATTCGTTTTAAGAGAAAGTTTTCGCTTAATCTTGGTTCAGTCTTTTTGTATAGACGTTTATATTTTTTTCTTTTGTCACCGTTTTTGAGACAATAAAACAGGCCTAATTCAGGAAAGAAGCGGATAATTTTTTTCAGATAGAAGGTTTCTAAATAACCATTTAGCTCTTCTTCCCAGAGTTTATCAAGACCTGTTTCTTTTATAATTGTTGTTCCATGTTTTATCGCAGATTTCTCAATAAGGCCTGTTCGATGTAAAAGCTTCTTTCCGGTATATTGCGCCTTAAAGTCAGCCATTAACTTTTCATTGTAGCAAAGTCTGTCACATTTTTTACTGAATCGGTAGTTTAGGTAAAGCTTTATTATAATGAATAGCAGAAGTGCTGTTGCGGCTGTTATAACTAAAATTATTTCCCATAATGGTATAATTAGACCGGGCAGTATTTCCATGATTCCCCCTACATTTCCCCTGATATTTTTAAACTATTTAAGTTTTGAAAGAGGTTCTGTTACATTATATATTTCTATGGGATGATTGTTCCCATTTATGTTTACAGGTTTTCGTTGTTCAAGTTCAAAATTATTTCCAAGCATTTTGCGCGTGGTGTCTGAAATAATAATTTCATCCGCCTCAGCAAACTTTTCAATTTGTGCTGCCATGGTAACGGTATTACCTACGATAGTGTAATTCATTTTATCGGCGATTCCAATATTCCCTGCAACTAATGGGCCTGAATGAATTCCAATTCCGACTTTTAGCGGTTTCTCATTATTTTCTAAAAGATCTTTTTCATTCTCTTTAATTAGCTGTTGAAGCTCAATAGCACATTTTACAGCTTTAACAGCGTCATTTTTTTCTTCTGAAAGAGGCACTCCCCAGGCCGCCATAATGCTGTCGCCTGAAAATTTGTCAACATAGCCGCCGTTTTTTATTATTATTTTTGTTGCTGTCTGAAAATATTTGTTCAGTCTTTCTATAACGTATTCAGGTTTTTGTTCTTTTGAGAAGGCTGAACAATCTCTTATATTTGCATAAAATACGGTCGCGTTTTTTTCAGCTCCTCCGGGTAAAACCAGTTCCGGATTTTCTATTAAACTGTCTATCAAATCCTTTGACAGATATTTCGAAAACATATCTTTTATTGTTCGCTGATTTTCTGTTGCAAGGTTTGTATGATTTTTTATTACTGTTCCGGCACTTTTATCTTTGAATAGAAGAGTTGCTCCTGGTTTGCCACCATGTTTTCCTTTTAAAGGAGTCATGTCTAGTGAATAGTCAATTTTACCAAGAGAAGTGTTTAGTGTTATTTCAAGTCCCAACACAGATTTTTCAGTTCCGCATGAAGATGTAATTATCTCTAATGTTTTTGGTGAAAGTTTATCTTTAAAAAAGGCTGATAGAGCTTTTCCTTCATCTTTTTGAGTGAGTCCAAGTTTTATAGAAGCGGCGTCATTGAAAAATCTTATTTTTTTCCCAGCAGTAGCTGTTATAAGAATGTCTGAAAGTGAGGTGAAAATGCTATCCTGATATCTGCCTATAGATTCAAGTTTTTTTATTTGTTTTTGTAAGTTTTCAAATTGAAGGGAATTAGCTATTAATCCACTTGAATATTCTGCTGTAGATTCAAGAATCTTAAAACGGCTGCCTGTATAAAAGTTATCTATATCTGAATTAAGTACAAGATACCCAAGTCTTTTTGTCTCTGATATTAATGGCAGAATTATTCCGCTTTTCATGTTTTTATTTAAGAGAACTTCTGAGAAAGGTGATTTCTTCCGGTTTAAGAGAACTACTGCCTGACTACAGTCATCTGTAAAGTTAATTAGTTCTGATGTTTTTTCAAGTTCTGTAGGAATCGGATGTTTTCCTCTTTTATATATTAATTGAGCATTACCGTTATTTTCAGGGTATATATAAATTCCTGCCAGCTCTGAGCGGCTAATATCCATACTGCGCGTTACAAGGATACGGATCAATTCAAAAGTATTGTTTTCTTTTGATAATGCAGCATTCATTTCTGCTGCTTTCTCAAGAATAACATCTGTATTTTTCATATATACCTAAATATAGCATGAAAGCTTAATTCTGTGGTAGGATATATTTATGGATATAAATAAAGAATATTATCGAAACCGTGGTGAACGTGTTGTTCGCGCGATGCATAAACGAAACTTTTTTGCGGAGTATTTTGATAGTTCCGCGGAGGCTGTAAAATCTATTTTGAAAATGATTCCGGAAGGCGCAAGTGTTAGTTGGGGCGGCTCTGTTTCTTTAACTGAATCAGGATTAAAAACAGCATTGCAGGATTCAGGCTATAATCTTTTAGATAGAGAAAAAGTTGATGATCCTGGGAAAATGCCAGAATTTTATTATAAAGCTTCCGGCGTTGATTATTATATCATGAGTGCTAACGCAATAACTATTGATGGAAAACTTGTTAATATTGATGGCCGAGGTAACCGATTGGCAGCTCTTCTTTATGGACCCAAGAATATAATTGTGATTGCCGGAATGAACAAGGTTGTCGAAAGTGAAGAAGAAGCTGTAAGCCGGGTTAAAAATGTGGCATCACCATTAAACGCCATGAGGCTTGAAATGAATACTCCGTGTACTAAAACCGGCAGTTGTGCTGATTGCCAGTCCACTGATTGCATTTGTGCTAATACCGTTATTACGAGAAGAACCAGAGAAAAAGAGCGAATAAAGGTTTTTCTTATTGGTGAAAAACTGGGTTTTTAGAAGTATTTACCGGTGCTGAAAATAACT
>JAQQAK010000228.1 GCA_028527945.1 Spirochaetaceae bacterium | reverse complement strand
TGAAATAAGTGAAGAAGCAGAGAAATTTGATGATGAAGCAAATATCTTTGCTGAAAAAAGAAAGGGCCTAATTAGATACATCACAGTAATTATTGATAATGTTACAGCTCTTTCAGATGAAATAAGTTCTTTTGGTGACATTTCTGAATGGCTGCAGGATATGACAATTTTATCCAGAATAGAACTTACAAGAAGTATAAATCTTGCAGGAATGAAAGAGTCAGTTGATGATATGGCTGAACTTGTTGAAAGAATACAGACTCAAATTGGTATTGGAGATAAACAGGTTATGGTGTTTATTAACAGTACTAGCAAAGTTTTTGATGAGTATCAGAAGTATGCAGAAGAAGAAATGAGGTTTCTGTCAGAGCTTGCTGGGGCTTTTAGCAATAATATGGCAGAAATAAGCAGAGTGAATAGTTCTTTTTCTAATTCTCTATTGAATTTTGATTTTTTTACAAAAGAGTTTTATGAACTTTTTAATGAATCCGGACATTTTTTGGATAGGCTTCGCGCTATTGTAGATAATCTTGGTGAAATTAAAAAAGATTTGTTAAGCAGAAATGAAAAAGTTAGATCTGTTCTTGAAAAATCGCTTGGAGGAGTTGGTGTTTCAGAATGGAAAATAACTGATGATAATATGAACAGTATTATAGAAAGATTTACAATATACAGTCATAAGAAAACGGCTGGAGCTGCTAGTGGAATAGCAGTTGAGGAGTCTGTTCTTGATGCTGGAGAAGTAACATTATTTTGAGAAGAGAGGGGTTTTATGGCTCAAACTATTATGGTCGTGGATGATTCCAACGCGATTAGGCAAAGCGTCACTTTTATTTTAAGAGAAAATGGTTATGAAACTATGGACGCTTTTGATGGGCAAAATGGTCTTGATAAATTAAAAGATCATAAAGTAGATCTTATCATTACAGATGTTAATATGCCAAATATGGACGGTATAGCAATGATAAGGGAACTTAGGCAGACAGATATTCATAAATTTACGCCAATTCTTGTTTTAACAACGGAATCGCAGTCTTCAATAATGCAGGAAGGCAAAGGCGCGGGTGCAACTGGTTGGATTGTAAAACCTTTTACTAATGAAAAACTTATTGCAACGATTAAAAAGGTCATAGGTTAATGAGAGTTTATTTATAAATGTACGAATATTTTGATCGAAGATTTAAGAAACCTGCTTTAAGTTTGGCTCCTGGTGAGTTTTATGCTACATCTGATGATATTGTAATAGATACCGTTTTGGGATCATGTGTGTCAGTTGTAATTTATGATCCTGTTTTAAAAATGGGCGGAATGAATCATTTTATGCTTGCGGAAACCAAGCTTGAGAATAATTCACAAAGCCGTTTTGGATCAGAGCGTTATGGTATGTTTGCTATGGATGCTCTTATTGGTAATGTAATTAAATATGGTGCGAAAAGAGAGCGGCTGAAAGCAAAAGTTTTTGGTGGAAGCCGGGTTCTCAATGTTATAAATACAATGAATGTTGGTGAAGATAATATAAAGTATGCTGAAGATTATTTACAAGCTGAAAAAATACCGATTGTAAAAAGAGATACTGGCGGAACCAGAGCCAGAAGAATATATTTTTGCGTGCAAAATTTTAGAGTTTTTGTCCGATTGATAAAGAGTTCTCCTGCTATAGACAAGTACAGTGAACAGGTTAAGAAGCGCTTTGAAACCGGTGGAGATGCAGTTCTATTTTAATAGCCTTTTATAAACTTTATTAGACTTAGTTTCATTTATATTTTGTTGTCGATTTCAGAAATTTAAAGACTTATACTTTAGATTTCTGAAATCGGCTCAATAATTTGAATTATGTATTTTCATCTTAAAGATAGCAAATCCCAATTCAGAGTTCGTGAGAATGCCGTTTTTTATAAAGTAGAAACCGAAAGGCGTTTTATTTTCTTCTGTTGAATTTTGTCTTTGCCAAGTTATAGCGGAAATAAGTTCTTCCCAACTTATTTTTTCTGTATAATATAGATATTCTCCAAGTTTGACTCTTCTGTTTGGAATAAATCTTGGTTTTTTGGCTTTCTGACTAGCGAGCTCTGCATTTACTTCATTGTTCTCAGACTTTACTGAAACAAGAAAATCGTAGGCATCTTTTAGTTTAATAAAATCTTCTTGTGATTCAGGATTATTTCCTGAAAGATCCGGATGGCATTCTTTTACCTTAGCCCTATATGCTTGTTTTATTCCGGAAATCTGAAGATAATCTAGTGTTGCCTGCTCTACAGCAAAAGCATCGCCAAAAAGAATTGTACAGGCTTCTTCGAGCTTTACATCTGTTATTTCAGTCATAACTCATTTTTCGACTGTTTAAAATAAATCTTTAGATACTTTTACTGGCTTAATATAAAAAAATTATTCAGCTATAGATTTTTCCTTTTCGCTATTTTCAGGCTCTTCAACCTTGGCTTCTGCCAGTTTCGACAAATCTTCTTCTGAGAGAATTTTATCAATATTAAGAATTATTACGAAGTTGTCTCCAAGTTTTCCCATACCTTTCAAGTATTTATTATCTATAAACATTCCCAGTCTTGGGGGCTCTTCTATTTCTTCCTTTTCAAGGGTAATGACTTCTTTTGCCGCGTCTACCATTATACCAATCTGGAAAGTGTCTTCGTCAGTTGATATTTCTGTTACAATTACTGCAGTGTCTTGAGTTTGTTTTGTCTGTTCTTCACCAAATTGCATTTTTAGATCAAGTACTGGAACAACAGAGCCTCTAATGTTTATAATTCCTCTTATTCTTGAAGGCATGCCTGGGACTTTTGTTATATTTGGAACCTCAAGAATCTCTCTAATTTTAAAAACATCTATAGCGTAAAGCTCTTTTTCAACTTCAAAAGTAACAAATTGATTGCTAAAACTTTCTTTCTGCATAATATACACTCCTTCAAAAACAATGTTTGCTTTTTTAGTAAATCTGCTATGCAGATTAAACTTGGAAAAATCTTTAAAGTCGTTTTAAAAACTCTTGTCCTTATTATAAGACCAATTCTTTATAAAATTATAATAGAGAGATTTAAGCAATGCAAATTTAAAATGACTGATTCTGGAGCTGATGGGATTCGAACCCACGGCCTATTGATTGCGAACCAACCGCTCTAGCCAGCTGAGCTACAGCCCCATGATATGGAAGATAATAGCTCATGAAAAACTATCAGTCAATATCATGGGGGCAGTTGTGAAGATAAGAATAAGCATGATATAGTTAAGAATGAGCATGAGAAAAGGTTTTATACTGTTAGTTATTGTTTTGCTTGTGTCTGCTCTTAATTTTGCCGCAGATAGAGTAACAAAAAATTATGCAGTTGAGAATATAAAAGGTGAAGGAACAATTAAGGTTGTTGGCTACGCATTTATAATGCATTATGCTGAGAATGATGGAGCTTTTCTTGGTTTTGGAGGTAGTTTGCCTGCTCCTGTAAAGTCGGTTCTGCTTGTATTGCTACCTTCTTTTATTGTTGCTGCAGCTATATTTTATATCGCTTTTAGTGGAAATTTACCAATGAGTCAAATTATAAGTCTTTCCTGCGTAATTGGAGGCGGGGTTGGAAATCTTTATGACAGAATTTTTAACAAGGGCATTGTTATAGACTTTCTAAATTTCGGAATAGGATCTTTACGTACAGGAATTCTGAATGTAGCAGATTTATCTATAACCTTTGGCGCAATTGTTTTTATTATTCTTCAGATATCAGCGGAAAAGAAGAAAGAAAGCAGCGTTTCAAAATAAAATACTATGGCTGAGTCTGTTCCTGATTTTGATGATTTAACCCCGGATCTTGTTATTGATACTGTTGAAGCGGCTCTTGATATAGATTTTACAAGTTACACTCAACCTATGCCGAGTTATATTAACCGGGTTTATGAATTAAAATCTGAGGATGGAGAGTATTTTATTATAAAGTTTTATCGTCCTGGACGATGGTCTCAGAATGCGCTTCTTGAAGAACATAGATTTATGTTGGACTGTAGCGCGGCTGATATCCCTCTTGCGTCTCCTCTTAAAATGACAGGTCTTACTGATGGTGATGAATTTACTGCTCCTACTCTTGGTCGCATAGAAGGTTTTTATTTTGCAGTTTTTAACCGGAAAGGCGGGCGTTTATGGGAGTCTGGAGATTATGATTCATGGCTTAGAATTGGCCGTCTTCTTGGCCGAATGCATAATGCTGGTGCTGAAAGACCTGCACTAAACAGGCTTGTTCTTTCTTCGTCCGAAAGTTTTCATAATGATGTAGAAGAGCTTTTGTCTTCCAACTGGATTCATCCTGATGTGAAACCAGATTTAACTGAGGTTCTAACCAGACTTCAGTCTGTCGTCAATTCAATGTTTGAACGTTATGATCCTGGTAAAGAAAGTTATATTCGCGTTCATGGCGATTTTCATAGTGGTAATATTCTGGAACGTCCGGGAGAAGGCCTTATGTTAATGGACTTTGATGATATGGCAATGGCGCTCCCTGTTCAGGATTTCTGGCTTTTATTACCTGATCACGCGCCTGAATCCGGTAAGGAGATTACTGCAATTCTTGAAGGGTATAGAGAATTTAGGACATTCAATACTGAGACTCTAATGTTGATTGAGCCCTTAAGGGCTATGCGAATGGTGTATTTTTTATGCTGGTGTGGCAGGCAGAAAGATGATTATCGTTTTCAGTATAATTTTCCTGACTGGGGCAGCAAAGCTTTTTGGTATAAAGAAATACAAGATTTAAATAATCAGTATGATCAAATAAAACGAGCTATCGAAGAGCAAAAACTTCCATTTTAGTTTCTATTCGTAGGAAGAGACTGCTGATTCTGTTTAAGTAAAGTATTCTTTACCTTCTTCTGTAATTTCTACAAACCAGTACTTGCCAGTATTATTGCTTCGTACAAGACCTCGTTTTTCTGCGTCTTTAATTAGACGTTTCATTTGTGAATATTTTGACTGCTTAATATCATAATTTTGTTCAAGCATTCTATTATTTACTGTGGAAAAAGGTATTTGAGCTTTTCCGGCTTTTAGAGAACAGTCTCTTGTCGCTTTGAGCATTGCGTACATAATATTTGGTAGTCTTACAAAAGATTTTTCATCATCTTTATGTCCTTTTTCGGGAAGACTGATTATTTGATCATTTTCTGTTTGCTCAAGTTCTATTACGCCTGTTTTTTCAGCGTACGCTATAAATTTTTTCCAGCTTTTAAACCCAAGCTCATTTTCATTAAAGGTGTCATTTAAGAGTTTCATTCTTACTTTCACTGCACCGAGGGTTGTAAGTTTTTTACGCCTATTCATAACAACGATGGCTTCTTTTAAGAGATCCATTGCTTCAGATATACTGAAAACCTGTTTTTCTGATGAAGAATCTGTATCAGCGTTATCTTCATATTCTGTATCAGGTATAAGGTCTCTAAAATCTTTGTAGTCATCAGCTAAGAGCAGGAGATCTTCACTTGCGCTTTGAGAATCACAAATTATTGTTGTTTCAATTCCGTGTTTTCTCAGACTCTGTAGCAGTGGTCTGAAATCTGCGTCACCTGTTACCAATATAATTTTTTTTATATGCGGGTACTGATAAATAAGTTCTACCGCATGAGTTGTTAAAGCCATATCAGCGCTGTTTTTTTGTTTTTTATTAAAAGGTACATGAACCATTTCAAAGGAATTTTCTGCCAGAACTTCTGCTATTTTTCTAATTGAACCTCTGGCCCAGTCTCCATATGCTGTCGCGACAGAGACTTTTCCAATTTCATTAGCATAATCAATAAGCCCGTTTACAAAGAGTGAATCGGATCTTGGTGTAACATTTTCAATATCCCATAAGATGGCTATAGAGTCTTTCATAACGCATATTATAGAATAATGTGCTTAGTTTTGATATAGTAAATCATAACGAAGCTACTTTCAGAAAAGATGATTTTTGACCATAGAATTATAAAAATCAGAAAATTTTGTAAAAAGCTCTTGTATAGTAAAAATATTATTACATCTGCCATTTCTCGGCAGTTATTAGGAAAAGATTGACCTCTAAATGATAGTGGTTGGATAAGGAGAAAAGGAATGGACTTAAACGGAATTTATGCCTCAGCCAAAACAATAAGAGCTCTGGCAATGGATGCTGTACAAAAAGCAAAATCAGGACACCCCGGAATGCCTATGGGTAACGCGGAGATTGCTTCTTTACTGTATGGAGAAGTAATGAAATACAATCCTTCAGATTCGACATGGATAGATCGAGATAGATTTGTTTTGTCGGCTGGGCATGGTTCTATGCTTCTTTATTCAATACTTTATCTTGCAGGTTTTAATCTAACTCTTGATGATATAAAAAACTTTAGACAGCTTGGTTCAAAGACAGCTGGTCACCCTGAGTACAAGTTTGTAGAAGGAATAGATACCACAACAGGTCCTCTTGGTGCTGGTATCAGTAATGCAGTAGGTATGGCTATTGCTGAAACTATTTTAGCTGAAAAGTTTAATACAGAAGAGCATAAAGTTGTAGATCATTATACTTACGCGATTAATGGTGACGGATGTCTCATGGAAGGTATTTCAGCTGAGGCTGCTTCTCTTGCCGGGCATCTTGGTCTTGGTAAGCTTGTTTTATTTTATGATTCAAATAAAATAACTATCGAAGGCGGTACAGATATAGCTTTTACAGAAGATGTTGGTAAACGCTTTGAAGCTTATGGCTGGCAGGTTCTTAATGCTGATGCTTTTGATGTGGAAGAGCTTTCTTCCGCTGTTGCTTCAGCAAAGGCTGAGACAGAAAAACCATCAATTGTAATTATGAAGGGAACTATTGGAAAGGGCGCTGCCACTATGGAAGGCAGCCATTCTACTCATGGAGCTCCTCTTGGTGAAGAAGAGATCAAGGCCACTAGAAAAAAACTTGGAATACCAGAAGATCAGGAATTTTATGTAGATCATTATGCTGTTGAATATTTTAAAGCTGTTCAGGAAAAAAATTCCAAACTTTATTCAGACTGGAATGAAACTTATGATGCATGGGCTAAGGCTAATCCTGAACTTAAAATAGAATGGGATAAGTGGTTTGCAGAGGATGTTAAAATAGACGATTCTGCAATGCCTGTTTATAAAATTGGTGATAGTGTTGCAACTCGTAATTCTGGAGAAAAAGCTCTTAACGCTGTTGCTGCCGTTCTCCCTAATCTCTATGGAGGCTCAGCAGACCTAGGGCCTTCAAATAAAACAGTTTTGAAAGGGCTTGGTGATTATTCCGCAAAAGACAGAAGCGGCCGAAATATGCATTTTGGAATTCGAGAACATGCCATGGGCGGAATTGTAAATGGAATGGTTCTTCATGGAGGAGTTAGAGCATATGGATCTACCTTCCTAGTTTTTGTTGATTATATGAGGCCCGCAGTCAGGTTATCTGCTCTTATGGGTATTCCTTCAGTTTGGGTTTTTACTCATGATTCGATTTATGTTGGAGAGGATGGCCCTACACATCAGCCTATAGAACATATTGCTTCACTTAGGGTAATTCCTAACCTGCAGGTTTTAAGACCTGCTGACGGCGAAGAAACAAATGTCGCTTGGCAGATGGCTGCTGAAACTGCTGATAAACCTACAGTTTTGGCTTTAACAAGACAGAATCTCACAGTTTTTGAGAAGGCTGATAAAAACTGGAAGGCTAATATGCGAAAAGGTGCTTATGTTGCTAAAGATTGTGACGGTACTCCTGATGTTGTTGTTGCAGCAACCGGTTCTGAAGTTAATCTTGCAATTGATGCACTAGAAGGCTGTAGCAAAAAGGTTAGAGTTGTTTCTGTTGCTGATTTAAATACTTTCCTTGCGCAGGATAAATCTTTTAAAGACAGTATTATTCCTTCAGGAGTTAGAGTTGTTACAGCAGAAGCCGGAACCTCTTATGGTTGGGAAAAGTTAGCAAGTTCAAGCAGCGATGTTTTCTGTATTGATCGTTTTGGTGAATCCGGTCCTGCTGCAAAGGTCGCGGAGCATCTTGGTTTTACTTCTGATAAATTAAGAGAACTTATTGAGAAATAAGAAAATACTTAAGATTAGGTTTTAAGATTTAAAAAGCTATCCTTTAAAGGGTAGCTTTTTTTATTCGCCAAGATGGTTTATACCAATAAAAAGCTTGCTGATTATAAATATAATGTTTTAGTTATAAATCAGAATTTCTTCTGTGCGTTTAGACTGTGTGATTTTCATATAAAGAGTATTATGCTGTTTATCAAACCACCATCCGCTTTTATAGCTTAAGAATCTATGATCAGAATTCCATTTGTAGCCTAGCATATGAAGATATGAAAAGTGAGGCATGTTTCTTATAGCAAAGGTATGTGCTTCTCCTACAGGAAATGAAAAAGTCATTTTATACCCAAAGCTTGTCTTCTCCATATTAAAATCTTTAGCCTGATTAAGAACACAAATCTTTTTTCCTGTTTCATTATAAAAATAATCCACTGCAGGATAATACTTATTTCGTGTCAAATCTGGATAAATAGTTTCAGGTCTGATTGTCCCTGTTTTTTTGATCCCGTTTTTTTCTGTTTCAGAGATTGTTTCAGGAAGTATTCCGTCATTATCTGCCAGTAATAAAGCTGAGTTTAATAGTTCTCGTCCTAACGCAGAATATTCTTCGTCTATTTTTGATGGACATTTTTTGCATAAAAATAATCCTGTCTTAAAAGTCTTTAAGATATCAGCATT
This sequence comes from Spirochaetaceae bacterium, assembly GCA_028527945.1. Lineage (GTDB taxonomy): Bacteria > Spirochaetota > Spirochaetia > UBA9216 > UBA9216 > Thalassospirochaeta. Next base: position 4,683 of record JAQQAK010000228.1, on the reverse strand, counting down.
TCCATTTGAGTCGACAATATAGGGTCTGTCTGAAATCAAGCTAACTGATGGAATAATTTCTTGTGGAATTATTTTTATTACATTACTGAATTCTTTGCCCATATCTGATGATTTTTCATACAGATCTGAATAAAACATAAGCATCCCAATTGAGGTTTCAAGCGAAATATCAGAATATTCAATATTTAATACCATATTCTTCATAGCGTTTAAAAGTTTGTCTGAGTTCTTTGTGAGAAGTAATTCTACAGTGTCTTTATCGGTAAAGATAGAGTAATCATTGGCTTCTGCTTTTCTTGTAATAGTTGGGAGTTCATCTATAAGGTTTTGATCATATGCCCAGCCTCTGTTGACAATGTTTCCAAAAAGAGACGCACTCAGCATTGTAAGATCATCGCTATGTGTAGATGCTGCATTATCAAGAAGTGATTTCATGCGCTTGTATGAAGATGTTCCCAAGGTTTCTGAAGCAGCCATAACTAATGCATCTTCATAGAAATGAGAGCTGCCATTACCCGTTGACCATGTCCCTTTTGAAGTATTGAATCTTCTTCCGGTAACACCTCTAATTGATGTTGTAAGAAAATCCTGAATTTTCTGGTTCAGACTCTCTTTTGATATCATGTTTTGACTATTTTCTTCCCAATATTCAAAGGCATCCAGACCTGTTGCTGCTGTTTTTTTATATGATAGTTCAGAAACTTTGTTTGGTTGTGGATAAATTGCTATAGCGTTTGTTTCAGTATCGAAAGAACTGGTTGCAGGGAATGAAAGAAAAAATATTCCGTTCTCCTTGGAAGAGATTGTAACCACTTTGGCAGATGTGTCAGGTTTTATTTCTCCTGTTAGAGTCAATATCGGAAGAGTAATATATTTTATAGACTCAGGATCTTCCGCAGAAACTGATATTAGCAAGGTATCGTTGTTATTATTTTTTGTGTAAAAGCTACATGTAATTCCTGTGGATAAGTAGATGTCTATGCCAGAGGCTGTGACTCTGTAACTTTGAGGTACAGTGTAATGAGTTAATCCATCCTGTGAAAAAACCAGAAGAGGGTTTTCTTCACTGAATGAAAAAATAATATCAAGATAACTTATTGTTAGTTCTTGAATTATGTCAGGTTGCCCTGGTGCTCCTGCTTTTGTTTTGCCATTAATTCCAATACCGGAAACCTCAGCGTTGAACGTGCCTGACCCGGAAAACTGCATATATAAAAAAAGAGCGATTACTGCTACATATGCAACAGGAATCAAGTAAAAAGCCTTGTTAATCTTGATATTCATATACGAGACCATATTATCAACAGGAAGGCAAAGTTGCAAGCTGAGATATTAACTAATATTGACAATGCTTGTTCTTAACATCAAAATGGTATTGATGAATTTAAATGAATTAAAAGACCGGGCTTTTAGAGTTATAAATTTTGAGCGTGATTCTATTTTCAAGCTTAGCAGGTATATAAATGAACATCCGGAAACTGCTTTTAAAGAAACTGAGGCTGTTAAAACCTTAACATCTTTCTTTAAAGATTATGGTTTTAATATTACAACATCGGTAGGCGGGCTTGAGACAGCATTTATAGCAGATTTTGGAAAAATTACTTCAGAAAAAAAATATCCTGTGGCAATTCTTGCAGAATATGACGCGCTTGAATCTGTTGGGCATGGATGCGGGCATAATCTTATTGCCGCTGCTGCTGCTGCCGCTTCACTTGGTGTTGCTGCCGCAATAGAAGAGGCCGGTTCTGGATGTTTTCGTATGATTGGATGCCCCGCTGAAGAGGTTCTTACTGAAGATGCCGGTAAAACAAGATTGATTAAGGCAGGGGTTTTTGAGACTGTAGAGTCGTGTTTAATTTTTCACCCGTGGACAAAAACAGGTGTTGCTTTAAAGGATCTTGGATGCAGCATTTTTGAAGTCGTTTTTAAAGGACAGCCTGCTCATGCTTCAGCAGATCCCTGGAATGGTAGAAATGCACTTGATGCCGCAGTCTGCTTTTATAACTCTATAAGTATGATGCGGCAGCAGATGAGGCCCGGAGTTAAAATGCATTGTATAATAAAAGAAGGAGGTGAACTTCTTAATATTATACCATCAAGAACTGTTGTAGAAATAATGCTCAGATCTACAGAACTTGAAGATTTAAATAATTTAACAGGGCGGCTTAGGGCTTCTGCTGAAGCTTCTGCCGCGGCCGCAGGCTGCCAGGCCGAATTTAAACAAATCTCTGCTGTAAAACCAATTAACTTTAATCAGCCTCTTTTTAAATTGGCAGCCGAAAACATGAAACTCATCGGAGAAGAGTTATCAACTCTACCTGTTTGGGAGGCTTCTTCTGATGTCGGAGATGTCAGTCATGAAGTTCCGGCTATTTCTTTGCTTTATAAAACACATGAGACCGGGGTTACCTGGCACTCCAAAGACGTAGCTGCTGCTGCCCATGAAGATCCTGCTAATGTTGCAATGCTTAATGCTTCAAAGGTTTTGGCTGCTACAGCTATTGATTTAATATTCGGAAAAGAGTTGAGCTAAGTAGAAATATTTTCTTGTAAGTGTTTGAGATTTTTTGAATAAAGATACATTTTTTAGTTTGATTCCTCGTTACACATGTATAGGTTCTGTATATTCTATTCTTTCCCAGCGGTTTCTTCCGTTTTTCTTTGCTGAATATAGTGCTCTATCTACGCTTTCCAGAAATGTCAAATGTGACATGTCGCTTTCTGCTACAACACTGCATATACCAAGGCTTACAGTAAGAATTTCTTCAAAGCCTGATTTTTCATGTTTTATTTTCTCTCCTCGAATTGTCTCTTGAAGTTTTTCTGCTATTTGTTCTGCTCCCTGGCTGTCTGTTTCTGGAAGAATAGCTATGAATTCTTCTCCGCCATAGCGTGCTACCTTATCTATTTTCCTTTTGAAGGTTTGCTTAAATATTTTACTAATCTGTTGTAGGCATCTGTCGCCTGCAAGATGGCCGTAAAGATCGTTGTAATCTTTAAAATAGTCAATATCGCTCATAATAAGAGTAAGGGGTTTTCCATTTCGTACTGCTCTATTCCATTCGGATACAAGCGCTCCATCAAAGTAACGGCGATTGTATATTCCTGTTAAACCGTCAAGAATTGAGAGAATTTTTAATTGTTCATTTTTTTCTTCCAGTTCGCTCTGCAGTTCTTCAAGCTCAGCAATGAAATTATTTAGTTCGTTAGTCTTTTTTACTAATTCGTGATGTTCTTTGTAAAAGGTTTTGAACATATTTATCTTGCTTCTTAGTATCTGTGGCGCAATCGGTTTGATTATATAATCTACCGCGCCAGCATCATATCCTTTGAATAGCTGATCTTCACGATTATTAGCAGTGATAAAGATTATGGGTATATTTTTTGTTTTACTGTTTCCTCTAAGAAGTTCTGCTGTTTCATATCCATTCATACCCGGCATTTGAACATCTAATAGTATTAGAAAAAAATCATGATCCAGTGTTTTTTCTAGTGCTTCCTGGCCAGATTCTGCTGTGATGATCTCCATTTCGTCATCTTCCAGCAACAGTTCAAGCGAATACAGGTTTTCTTTTATATCATCGACGATGAGTATTTTAATGTTGTTCATTTCTTATTCTTCCTGTGTAATAGTGTTTAAATAGTCTGCAATATCTTCCAGTGGAAGAACGACTTCTACTTTACAATTTTCGATAACGGAAAGAGGCATTAATGGTGCTTCTGCTGTTTCTGGATCTTGAACTATGACTCTTCCTCCCATTCTTACTATTTTTATTGCGCCTTTTTCTCCATCATTATTTGCTCCTGTTAGAATAACAGCAACTAATCCTTCTTGATAGGCTTCAGCGGCTGTTTCGAACAAAACATCAATTGATGGTCTTGAATAATTTACTTTAGGATCTACTGATAGGCTGAAGGTTTTATTTCGTTCAATCAACAGGTGATAATTAGGTGCCGCAAAATAAATGGTTCCTCTTACGAGAGTTTCTTTCTCATCTGCTTCTTTTACTTTAAGCGGTGTCAGTCGATCAAGAAGATTTACTGTTTCATTTTCACTATCCTGACTCATATGTTGTAATATAACAATAGGAGCGGGGAAATCTGGTTTAAGTTTAGGAATTATTACCGATAGAGCCTTCAGGCCTCCTGCTGAAGTTCCTATTACTATTGCCTGAATAGAACTCATCTTTTTTTCCTGTAGATTTTCTGTTTTGGCGAAACTTCTTCAAATTGATCTTCCAAGTCTGAAAAGCGCAAAGATTCCTTGCTTCCAAGGCATAAAAATCCTCCTGGAAGCAGACTGTCTGATAATAAGCGTAAAACCTTGTTTTGTAGTTCTTTGTCAAAGTATATGAGTACGTTTCGGCATAGAATCATATTCATTTCTCCAAAGACTCCATCAGTGGCAAGATTGTGGAAGGAAAAAAGGATTCTTTCTTTTAGCTCATCTTTTATCTTGGCTGAATCATAATAGGCCTGATAGTAATCTGAAAATGAACATTTTCCTCCGGCTTTTTGATAATTCTCGGTATAGAGTTTTATTGCTTCTGTTGGATAAATTCCTTCTTTTGCCTGTTTTAGGATGCTCTCATTAAAATCTGTAGCGTAGAGCTGACAGCGTTTTAAAACACCTTCTTCTTCAAGGACAATGGCGTTTGAATAAACTTCTTGCCCGGAAGAACA
>JAQQAK010000227.1 GCA_028527945.1 Spirochaetaceae bacterium | reverse complement strand
TTCGTATACCATTCCTTGATTATCCATGGTTATAAAAGAGGCAGGTAAAAACTCGTATATAGCATCAAGAAAAACCTTTGGAATGTCTAAATTTGATAAAATTTTAACATCTTCAAATGACAATTCTGTTGAAAGAATAACCAAACCTATTAAATTTGAAGCCTGTTGAAGCTGTGGAATAATAGAAACAATATCAGAAGTATTATACGAGGCGAACTCAACAACACATTCATTGCTTTTTGCTTCCTCGACAATACCATCAATATAATCACTTAAAAAAACATTATGCTTATCATTAATAATTTCACCATGTTTGACAATTTTGCAAAATCTTATAACACCTGTTGACTTATTCAAACCTTTTGGAGTTATTCCATTTTTAGCTAATATATTTAATACATGCTCACGAGTCTCGTCACTAACACCTGGTTTATTATTAAGAACAATTGAAACAGCAGAAGTAGAAACCCCTGCGAGTTTTGCAATTTCTTTGCTAGTTATTTTTCCCAAAAAATAATGCTCCTTTAATATAATCCTGTAAAAATATAGGGTTTATATATTTGAACCTCTTTTAAACAACAATTGTACTTAGAAGTTTCGAGTCAAAAATTTACAACTCTAATGAATTACATATTTCATAAAAATTGATAAATCTTTCTTTAGCAATTTTATAGTAGTAATTTAAGATACTCCAAGAATTTCAATCTGAAACGATAAATCTCCGAGTCTTTTAAGTCACCTTTATTATTTAGCACATGTTAATTAAAAATTGAAGAGGCATTTTATATCATCATAGATTATAAATCATGGTGGTAAAAAAAATACTACAACAGGTTTAAACAAATAAAAATATTTTCACTATTTTCAAAGATAAAATCCCCCCATTCTGCCTTTACAATATAATATATTTGCATAAAAAAGGGGGGCGGTATTAATCATTTAGACTTTTTAAACAAGCTTCTACCATAATATAAACTGCAACGCTACCAGGATCTTCTTGATTCAATGTTTTTTCTCTAAAAACAGCAGCTTTACCATGTTGACTAATCATATTTTTTTCAGCCTCAAGCCCTGCCTTAGCTCCATTAACAGCAGCCTGTAAAACTTCAGATATATCTTCTGTATTAGTATTTTTCATTTCTTTAACCAATGGATCAAGTACATCCAGAATAGTTTTTTCTCCTGTTTTAGCCTTACCTCTATCTATAACTCCCTGCAAAAAAGCACAAAAAAACTCTGTCAAATCATCTGCAGTTAACTCTTCTTTATTTAATACAGCTTTTCCTCCCCTCATAAAACCTGTCCCCATTAGTGTCCCCATTGTAGACGGGGCAACCTTTGCAATTTCCATTCCAGATTTCATAAGAATTTTTCCAGGCTGCTCATCTTTTATGGTTATTGATAATTGATACGCGGCTTTAAAACCTCTTTCCATAGTTAAACCAAGATCTCCATCACCAATAGCGCTATCCAATTCAATTAGCTTGTTTTTATTCTCAAACATTGCAGAAGCAATTGTTTCAATCAGTTTAACAGTCCCTGCGGAATTAATACTTGTCATCAGTTCTTCCTCCATATTTTATATTAATCATATAAGACTAATATCTTAAGTTTAAAACAATATCATAAACAATTCAATAAATTATTTAGTTTTTATCTAAATTATTTTAGATAGTATTTTAAACCAATATTTTTATATATTAGGTAATTGCTTAAAACACAACTCCAATAAGCAAGATATTTCATTATTATTTATAATATTTAAGCTAATTGTTATAATTTATATAATTTTATACTAAATTATAATATTATATTTAGTATATGTAACTTGATTTTGCATATAAAGTTCAGTAAAATAAAAAATATATCAACATAAAAAAGGAGAGCTTATGAAAAAATTTATAAATAAGCCTGAAAATTTTGTAGATGAAATGCTTGAAGGAATCCTTGAAGCTCACCCTGATCAATTAACTTTTTGTGGAAATTCAAAACGAAATATTGTTCGAACAAAGTGTAAAGATAAAGTAGGGCTTGTAACTGGAGGGGGAAGCGGACACCTTCCATTATTCATGGGTTACGTAGGTGACGGTCTTCTGGATGGAACTGCAGTAGGAGGAGTTTTTCAAAGTCCAAGTGCTGAACAAATTCTTGAAATTACAAAACATATTGACAACAAAAAAGGTGTTGTATATATCTATGGAAATTACAGCGGTGATATCATGAACTTTGAAATGGCAGCTGAAATGGCTGAAATGGAAAATATAAAAACTGCGCAGGTCATAGGAAATGACGACGTAGCCTCCGCGCCAAAAGGTGAGGAACAAAAAAGACGGGGTGTCGCTGGTATTTTCTATTTATATAAATGTGCTGGAGCAGCAGCCGAAGAAGGTGCGAACCTTGAAGAAGTGACAAGAATTGCAAACAAGGCTAAAGCCAGTGTTAGAACAATGGGAGTAGCTCTTTCTCCATGTATTATTCCAGAAGTAGGTAAAGCCTCATTTTCTATTGGAGATGATGAAATGGAAATAGGCATGGGAATACATGGTGAACCAGGTATAAAAAGAACTAAATTACAAGAAGCAGACCAAATTGTAGATCAAATGGTAGAGCCAATTCTTAGAGATCTATCTTTGGAACAAAACGAAGAAGTGTCAATACTTGTAAATGGACTTGGAGCTACTCCAAAAGAAGAATTGTATATTGTATATAGAAGAATATCGAAAATTTTAAAAGAAAAAAATATTACAGTATTTAATGTTTACGCAGGAGAGTTCGCTACAAGTATGGAGATGACAGGCTTTTCAATCTCTATATGCAAACTTGATACAGAATTAAAAAGATTACTATCTAAAAACGCAAGAACACCTTTTTTTGAACAAATAGATTTGAATGAATAAAAAAGCCAGAGCCAAAAAAACTCTGACTTATAAAATTTTAAATTTGTATAGTCTCTTTCAAAACTAAACTATTTCTTGAAAGAGACTCTTTTATTTATACATCACCTCTGAACTCTTCCAGATAAATCCCCATTCATCAATAGTTCAATTTCTTTAACTTTTGAAAGATTAAAATCCAATTCAATAGAGTGCTTCAGACAGGATGCAGCCGCAGCATATTCAATCTTTTTTTGGGGAGAAAAATCATTAATAACCCCATATAAGAGCCCTGCAGCAAAAGAGTCACCGCCTCCTACCCGATCAACAATATGAACTGGATAAGTACGGGAAAAATAAGCCTGTCCACCTTCATAAAGAAGAGCTGCCCATTCATTATCAGAAGCACTTATACTTTTTCTGAGTGTAATACCTACCTGTTTAACACCATATTTTTCACATAGCTGATTTGCTACATCAACATAACCTTCTCTGTTAAGTTTACCACTAACAACATCTGTATCAGCCGCATGAATACCAAGAACCTTTTCACAGTCTTCTTCATTCGCAATAAGAAGATCTACATATTCTAAAATCTGTTCCATAACTTCTTTGGCTTTTTCTTTTGACCACATATTATTTCTGTAATTTAGATCACAACTTACAAACAAACCATGTTCTTTTGCTTTTTTTACAGCATCTATACAGACTTCAGGCATATTATCTCCAAGTGCTGGAGTAATCCCTGTAACATGCAAATTACTGGCACTTTTAAAAACCATATCCCAATCAAAATCTTCTTTCCTAGCCTCAGCAATAGCGCTATACTTTCGATCATATACAATTCTTGAAGGGCGCTGTGATGCGCCCTTTTCAAGATAGAAAACCCCCATCCGATCTCCGCCAAATTGGATATGTCCTGTACCAACATTATATTTTCTGAGCATCGCTATTCCTGCTTCAGAAACTGCATTATCAGGTAATTTTGTAACAAAATCAGTATCAATCCCCATCTGAGAGAGTGAAACGCAAACATTAGCCTCAGCCCCTGTATAATTAACATCAAAGCTTGGAGACTGAATAAACCTGAGATATCCCGGAGGACTTAGACGAACCATAAAATCGCCAAACCCAATAACCTTTGCCATGTTGAACTCCTTTGAATTATTAGTTAATAACCGCAAAATATAGACTTCTGTCTAATCTACGGTATAAAATTGACTTGAGAGACTCTTTAAAACTTGAAAATTTTTAACAAAAACTCTTATATTTTGTCGTCCTTAAAAGATGGAGAGCAAAGCCTGCTACCTCATCTTTCAGGTATACAGCTTTAAGTTTGCCATCACTATCTCTTCCGACAAACTCATCACGAATAGAAAAACCCTTTTGCTTCAAATAAACAACAGCCCTTTCAACAGAAAGAGTCCCTATAGCAATATGTCCAGCTGTACCAGGAAATTTCTCCTTGCAGCTTTCTACAATATCTCCAGCAAAGTCAGAACGATTTCCAGAAATGTAAGGGATGCCCAAAATTTGAGAAAAACGCTGGGCTGTTTTAGCACCTTCAATAGCGTTTCTATTATTAATTCCAATATGAGCGAGATGAAACCCCAAAGAGATTTCAACAGCTTTTTTAGATAAAGCAGTTATACCATCCCAATCCTTTTTCTGAATCATTGCTGCTGGAGCAACAAAGCTTCCGCCTACTGCCGCAACTTTATTACAAGCCATATACTCTCCAAGGTTATCCATATTTATACCAGACGTTGCAACAAAAGATATTTCCTGATATGGGCCACAGAGTTCTTTTATTGTTTTTACACCACCAAGGCATTCAGAGGGGAAAAACTTCAATATTTTAAAACCATTATTGAGGCCTTTAGCAATCTCTGAGGGGGTAACACATCCTGGAAGAAAAGGCATTTTTATTTTTTTACAGTACTCAACTATATCTGAATCAAAACCAGGAGCTACAACGAAATCAGCACCTGCTTCTTTAGCGGCTTCAGCTTGCGTCACAGTCAACACTGTGCCAGCACCAACACACATTTCAGGAAAAGTTTTTTTTACACGCTTAATACATGCTATTGCACAATTATTTCTTAAGGTAATCTCTATTAATGGTAAACCACCAGCTATCAATGCCTGCGCTAATGGTTCAGCTAAAGATTCATCTGGTATTTTTATTACCGGAATAATTCCAAATTCTTTAATTCTTTCAAATGGATTCATGAAATATTTCCTTCATTGCAAGCCTCCTTCAAAACATTTTTTTTGAAAGAGACTTTGATTCAAAAATTTTATATTATGATAAGAACTCCCAGAAACAAAAATCTCCTAAGTTTTGGGAGCCGCCCTATTATAATGACTTTAAAAGTATTGAGAACTTTAGCCTTCAACACTTTTGAAATTAATTGTCTAAACAGAGTCTTCAATTGAAGCTTTAGGCTTCTTTTTTATAACAACCATTTTTATAAGAGGAGAAAGAAAGGTAATTACAATTAAAACCAAAAGGACACAGGATACAGGACGACTAATAAAAGTCATGTAACTTCCATGTGACATTACTAAAGCCCTTCGCATATTGGATTCAAGCATTCCGCCAAGGAGCAAACCAAGAATAAAAGGGCCTGTAGGGAATTTATAAACCTTAAATAAAAATCCAAGTACAGCTGCGATAAGCATAACAATGACATCAAAGAAATTATTATTCAGCGCATAAGCGCCTACTACACAAAGAACAGAAACAGCCGCCCAAACAGTAGGTTGTGCAACGTTAAGAACCTTTGCGGAAGCTTTAACAGTTAATAATCCAAAAACTAAAAAAACTATATTAGCCAATAACATAAGAAGCATTATCTGGGCTGTAAATGAAGCATGTTCTGTGAACATCTTTATACCAGGTTGCATACCATACATGGTAAGAGAACCTATCAGAATTGCAGTCACAGAATCTCCAGGTATCCCGAGAGTCATCATAGTCGTCATAGCCCCACCGATAACACCATTATTAGCTGACGAACTTATAGCAAGCCCTTCAACCGAGCCTTTACCATATTCTTCAGGATGCTTACTAACTTTTTTAGCATTACCCCAGCATATAATAGAAGCTATATCACCTCCAGCAGCTGGAATAGCACCAATAACAGTGGCAGCCAATGCTGAGACAATACAACGTGGAGTAATTGATGCCATTTCTTTTCCACTTGGAAGAACTTTACCAAGCTGAAGGTTTACTTTGCGCTCTTTTTGTTCTTTTTCTTCTTGAGCTTTATTCCTGTTATATATTTGATACAGGACTTCTCCAATACCAAACATTCCTATCATAACCGGAATAAATGATATTCCAGACAAAAGTGATGTCTGCCCCATAGTAAAACGTTTGACACTTAAAATGGGATCAAGACCTATACAAGAAAGAAGAATACCCATTGCACCAATAACAAGGCCCTTAAGAACATTCCCGCCAGAAACGGCAATCATCATACTGAGCCCGAAAAGTGCAAGCATAAAATATTCAGTTGGACCGAATTTAATTGTAAACTTGGCAATTGGGCCTGCAAAAAGAATAAGGCATAGCGTACTTATTAAGCCTCCCATTGCAGAAAAAATTACATTAACCCCAAGAGCCAAACCACCCTTTCCTTGTTTATAAAGTGCGTAGCCGTCAAAACTTTGAGTAATCGACGCCGGAGTCCCTGGTGTATTAATTAATATAGCAGCTATACCACCTGAAAAAATTGCAGCATTCCATAATCCCATAAGCATAGCAAAACCATTAACTGGACTGAACCAGAAAGTAATAGGAGTCATAATAGCTATTCCCATAGTAGCGGAAAGACCGGGCATAGCGCCGATCATAGTGCCGATAAAAACACCTGCAAAGAGAAAGAAAATTACTGATGGCTGTATTAATGTCTGTGCAGCCTCTAACCATACAGCAGTTGTCATATTGTTTTCATCTCCTTAGTTATTTGAATTGAATTGAGAACGCGACAGTAAATACCAGATAAACTATTGCGGTTAGACTGACAGAATATATGGCTGTAAATTTTATACTTCTTTCAAAAACCATATTTAAATAAATACTAAAAACAAAAACCCAAAGAAAAAATAATTTCGTCAATTGCCATAATGTTAGAAAAATAATTAAACCAACAACAACCAGTAAAAGCTTTTTAAGGTTCTGTTTAGTCTCAGCTGTCAGACTGAGATACTGTACGCTCCCATTTTGACGTACCCCTTTGATATAAAGCACGGCACCAAGCAGAATGAGAATAAGACTCATAACGAATGGAAAGAAGCCAGCGCCTGGAACACCATCAGATGTTACCGGAGCTATTGTCATTCTGGAATCCATTAGTGTCGCGACTAGAAATATCACACCAAAAACTGAAATAAGAGCTCCTGGAATTGTATCTCCTTTACGCATAAAGATTTCCTTTTTTATAAGATAAAATGTAAGGGAAACTGCGTTCGTTTTACCAACAAACGCAGTCTTCAAATATGAATAGATATTAAAATCTATTACCCAATATATTAATTCTGAACAATACCCAAACTTGGGATAAGCTCGCTAAAATATTTTAATTCAGCAGCAGCTTTATTATCCATTTCTTCTCCGCTCAAATAACTATGTTCAAACCCTTTGGAAGCCAACATTTTTTTCATAGCATCTGTATTGATTGCTGTTTTTGCGGCTTCTTCAAGAATCTTTACAACATTTTCAGGCGTGCCTTTTGGAACAGCAAAACCGCCCCACCCCTGAATTACAACATCAACACCCATTTCTGTAGCGGTTTCTACGTCTGGAACAACAGAAGATCTTTCTTCTCCAAGAACTGCAAGAACTTTAAGATCTCCAGAATCTACACTGTTTTTCACTTCTGAAGGACTTACAGCAACAGCCTGAATGTTTCCGCCAAGAAGAGCCGCAACCGCAGGAGCCGCTCCATCAAATGGGACATGTGTAAAACTAACTCCGGTTTTCTTTTCTACAGTAACTGCGGCTATCTGCCAAATTGAACCTGTACCAGAATTTCCAACCTGAATATCACCAGGATTCTCTTTAGCGTAAGCAATAAAATCATCAAAGGTGTTCCATGGGCTGTCAGCTTTTACTGTGATTGCAGCAGGTATAGTCATCGCTCTGGCAATGAAACGATAATCATCTGTAGACAAATCTGTAAACCCTAAAGCTCTAAGCATAGTAGATTCTACAGGCATATATCCTATAGTATAGCCATCTGGCTTGCTGCTTCTAACCTTTTCAAGGCCAACAGCTCCTGAAGCTCCTGTTACATTTGTTACAAGGATCTTGGTTCCTAATGATTTCTCTAATTCAGAAGCAAATATTCTGGCAGTCATATCACTTGCGCCTCCTGCCGAATATGGAACAACAATTGTAACCTGTCTACCTGCTGGAAAATCAACTGCAGCCCCCTTACTGCCTGATGACACCCTCGAATTGTCAGTTTTGCTACAGCTTATAACAGCAAACGCTGTTATAATAACAAAAGCTAAAGTTAAAAATCTCTTCATCTGTCTTACTCCTTTTTTATGTAAATTATATATTCAACACGCTCAGATTTGAACGTGAAAAATCAACCTAATTTAAAGCCAAGGCTTTACTCTATCATGTAGTATTTCAACATCTTCTTTAGCAAGATCTTTAAGTGGACTTCTCATATGCCCCCCACACACACCTCTAAAACTAAGAATATTCTTAAAAATAGACATATCTGCGCCGCTCTTCATTAAGAAAACAAGCTCATTAGCTTTAATCTGAGATTCCATAGCCCCAGCAATATCTCCATCAATATATTTTTTATATATTTCAACAAAAACCTCAGGAAAAGGTCCTGAACATCCTGAAACAGTTCCATCTGCTCCAGCTGTTAATGCCGGTAAAAACATATCATCCGCACCAAACACCACTGAGAATTTTCCATTTTTACAGCGCATATATGCCATCAAGCGCCTAAAGTCAGGATAACTATATTTTACTCCAACAACATTTGGACAAACCCTGCATATTTCTTCCATACATTCAGGAGAAATATCATTATGTGCTAATTGAGGTATTACATATACATATACAGGAAAGTCCGAAGGCACAGCTTCACAAACTTCTTTATAATAAGCAATCATTGCTCTATCATCTACAGTAAAGTAACTTGGAGTTACCACCCCTATACCATCAGCCCCAGCTTCTTTAGCATGTATAGATAAAGCAATAGTTTCATCAATAGTCATCGCACCAGTATGAATATATACGGTAGCACGACCATTTGCTTTATTAATTACTGCTTCAGCTATATTTTTACGTTCCTCAGTATTTAACAGAAACATTTCTCCAGTTGTTCCTGTTGGATATAAACAATTTACCCCTTTTTCAATTAGAAAATCAGTTTGCTGTTCAATAGCAGATATATCCACATTACCCTCTTTCGAAAAGGGTGTTGTCATCGCGGTAATAACACCGAATAACTTTTTCATTATAAATCCTCCTGCAATATCTGTTGCCAATAATTCATTATTGCACCTTCGTTCAGCATTGCTGTACTTTATACGGTATTGCTGTTTATAAAACAACTATATAATATAAAATTTCAGTTGTCAATGTTTTATTTTCGTATAAAATCATAGAGTATTAATTTCATGGTATTTGATAGAATAATAATAATATTACATAATAATAAGACGAGAGGAGTTAAATGAACGATTTACAAGAAATGACAATGAACCACAAGGAACAGCCAGGATTTGTGAATTCAGTATTTAAGGCTATTTGTGTCCTAGAATGCTTCTCACCAGAACAACCTGTGATGAGTCTTGGACAAATAAGTAAGCAGCTTTCTTTACCAAAAAGCACGGTATCAAATTTAATTAAGACACTAGAACAGGTAGGATACTTAACTCGCGGTACAGGAGAACAAGGTTACCGTCTAGGGTACAAAATACTGGGCTTAAGCTATTCTCTCCGTTCATCAATTCCAGTAGTTCAGTACGCGCTACCCTTCTTGGAAGATATACAATTGGAAACAGGTGAAATTGTATATCTGACAACACATATAGAAGGAAGAAGCCTTTACTTAGAAGGAGTTTATCCCAGCCGAAGAATGGAAAAATATTCTATAAGTGGAAAAACTCTACCAATGCATTGTACAGGTGGCGGCAAAGCAATTCTTTCTTATCTTCCGAAAAATGAGGTAGAACAGATTATTGACAAATGGGGACTCCCAGCCATTACTAAAAATACAATCACAGATCGAAATACATTGTTAAAACACCTTGAAGAAATAAGAGAAAGAGGTTTCGCATTAGATATTGAAGAAGAGACTCCTGGAGTAAAATGTATAGCCAAAGCTATTCGCAACAGCGATGGTTATGCAACAGGAGCAATCAGTATTTCAGGAACAACAATGAGTATGCAGGATGATCTGCTACCTCAATACGCACAAATCCTTGACAGAGCATGCAGTACACTAATGTCCAGTGCAAACCAGTTTCCTGCAGGAGAAAAACTCCTTGAAAAGAAAAGGGCGTCTAATTAATAGATTTGCCCTTACTCTACTGTAACAGACTTTGCTAAATTCCTGGGCTGATCGACATTTCTGCCAAGAGCAACAGCCGTATGGTAAGCAAATAACTGAAGAGGCACAACCATCAAAAATGGGTACATAAGTTCATGCGCCTCTGGAACAAAAATTACATCATCTGCAATTCCGGCAACATCCTCGTCACCTTCTACTGCTATAGCAATGATAGGCCCCTTTCTGGCCTTAACTTCCTTCATATTGGAAATAATCTTTTCCCTTAAGCTATCCTTTGGAACAATAAATACCGATGGAGTAACTTCATTAATAAGAGCAATCGGACCATGTTTTAATTCTCCAGCAGAGTACCCTTCCGCGTGGATGTATGAAATTTCTTTAAGTTTTAAAGCACCTTCAAGAGCGATCGGATAGGTAAGCCCACGCCCTAAATAAAAGAATGAAGTACAATCAGAATATTTCTCAGCAACAGTCTTTATATGAGCATTCTGAGATAGAACAGTTTCAATCTGAGCTGGTAATCCATCCATAGCGTCTACAAAAGCTTTACCTTGACTCATAGACATATCACGCATTCTTCCCATTATAAGACTAAATAAATACATCGCTGTAAGCTGAGAAGTAAAAGCCTTGGTAGAAGCTACCGCAATTTCAGGTCCGGAATGAATATATACACCACCGTCAGACTCTCTGGGAATTGTAGAGCCAACAACATTACAAATTCCAAGAACTGTCGCGCCTTTTCTCCTAAGCTCCCGCATTGCATATAAACTATCCGCAGTTTCTCCAGACTGAGAAACGACAAAGTATAGTGTATTAGGATCAACTATAGGATTTTTATATCGTATTTCAGAACTAAGCTCTGCGCTGCATGGAATTCTTGCTATTTTTTCAAGAAGATAAGAACAGACCATAGCTGAATAATATGAAGTCCCAGCCGCAAGGATTATCACCCTGTTTACGAGACGAAGGTCTTTACTACTCATGTTAAGCCCACCAAGCTTTGCTGTTCCCTGATCTATATCAAGGCGGCCGCTCATTCCACGGAGAATCGATTGAGGTTGTTCAAAAATTTCTTTCTCCATAAATGTCGGGTAACCTTCTTTTTCTATTTCACCAATATCCCAACCAACAGTACTAACTGTCTTATCACGTTCATTATCTCGTATATCAGTTGTTTTAAAACCATTTTTATCTACAGTTACAATATCGCCATCTTCTAAGTACACAACCTGTTTTGTATATGACATCATTGCTGTAACATCAGAAGCTAAAAACATCTCATCTTCACCAAGCCCCAAAACAAGCGGTGAACCATTTCTGGCACCAACCATCCTTCCTGGTTCATCAGCATGAATAGCAACAATTCCATAAGTGCCTTCAAGATGTTTAAGAGCCTCTTTTACTGCCCGCTCAAGATCTCCATCATAAAAATTTGCAACAAGGTGAGCAATAACTTCTGAGTCTGTTTCTGTTAGTAACTTCACACCATTCTCAGAAAGCTTTTTTCTGAGAGTAATATAATTTTCAATAATACCATTATGAACAATTGTGATTTTACCGCTTGAATCTGAATGAGGGTGAGCATTTAAATCAGTGACCTCTCCATGAGTGGCCCATCTGGTGTGTCCTATTCCGTAGGTGCCGGGGATTTTCGAAGGAAGAGCTGCCTGAAGATTACTAATCTTACCTTTTTTCTTAATTACAGTTAGCTTATTATCAAAACCGACACTAATCCCGGAAGAATCATACCCACGGTATTCCATACGTTTGAGTCCTTCAACAAGAATAGATGCAGCGTCTCTTTCTCCACAGTAACCAACTATGCCACACATAAAATAGCCCCCTATTTAGCAAAAACAAAATATGAGTGATTATACTTAAAATGCGACTTTGTGAAAAGCTTGTTATAAAACAGATTTGAAGCAGTATAATAATCAAATATTATTGTTTTGCATGATGAGAATTAGTTTATTTTGTATTTTAGCAGCATCAATAATGACTATATCATGTAGTTCATGCTCACCGATAGAAGATCTTCGTGACTTTTCAGGAACTGATTTATTTCCACCAGTAATTGAAGGCATATCACCCATTAATGAAAGAAGCATATCCTTACAATTTAATGAAAATATTAATATAGATTCTGCTCCAATAATAACTCCAGCTGTGGGAGAAATTACAATAGAAAATAAAGGCTCAAATCTCATTTTAAATTTTAGCTCAAACCTAAACGCTGGAACACATTATGTAATAGAAGCAACCGTAGAAGATGAAAGCAGAAATTCTATGAAATTCATGATGCCATTTTATGGTTATAACTCAAATATACCAAACATACTTATAAACGAATTCACAACACAAGGCTCAGCTAAACATCCCGATGTTGTGGAACTATTGGTCCAAGAAGGAGGGAATCTTGCCGGGTTATTTCTGGTTGAAGGAACTACAGATTATATAGAAGACTCTTTTACATTTCCTTCATGCGAAGTTAGCGCAGGTGATTTTATCTTAATTCATTTCAAACCCAAAGGGATAGCTGAGGAAATAGATGAAACAACATCTGAATTAAGTATATCAGAAGGATTTGACGCATCAGATACTGCAAGAGACTTTTGGGTAGAAGGAGGAAATGGATTAGGAGGAAATAACGGAACAATATGCCTTTACAGCTTCCCAGGAGGAGAACTAATTGATGCGGTATTATACTCAAACAGGACGTCATCTTCCGATGAAAAATATTCGGGTTTTGGCAGCACCAAAATGCTCAACAAAAGTATTCAGATACAGGAAGAAGGTGGATGGAATAGTTTATCAGATAATCTAAAGCTCTCCCCTGAGGACGCTATAAACCCAGAAGACTCAACTGCTACAAGATCAATATGCAGAACACCAGGAGCAGCCGATACTAATTCAGCTACAGACTGGCATATTACTCCAACGAGTGGGTATAGCTTTGGATACAATAATACAGAAGAAATCTATGTTCCTAAATAATATAAAAATGCAAGAAATCTAAACAAGTCTGGCTAAATCAGTAAGCCTAAAGTCTCTCATTATGCCATCAATATATTTTTTTGAATCTTCAAGTTTTTGACGCTCTTTTGTGCCAAGCAACTGACTATTATCCAACGCTTTTATTATTTCCATTTGTAATTTCTTAAGAAGTGATGCAGCATTTAAAAGACATCTTTTTTGCTCATTTTCAATATCAGTATAGTTTCTGGGTTTTCGTTCAAGAAGCCTGAAATACGTATCAAGCCCTGAAGGAATCCCATCATGTGCAGCAATACACATTCGGTTAACCTCAGGTTCAAGATCTATAGATTCATTAAAACGCTTTGAACCATAAGCTTTTCGAATAATCCCATCTACAGTTCCCCAATGCTCTTGTTCCATATTGGCTAAAGCACCAAAAAGTTTTCTCATTTCCAAATCGGCATCAGGGTGAATTCTTAGTCCAGGATATTGGCGAATTCTATCTTCAAATTCCTTAAGAATCTTATCCGCATAGCTCATCTTCTCTTCTGGTTTAGAAGGTTTATCTTCTTTTGAACTTTCAGATACTTTTTTCTGAGCTTCTTCGGCCTTCTTTAGATCTTCAGACTGTTTTAAAAGAGCTTTAACAGCATCTTTTTCTGCTTCGAAAAAATTGGACAAGTTTAGCCTAAACTTTAAAGCATCATTATATCTTGATTCAAATTGAAGCCCTAAATTTGGAGAACGTTCATACATGCTTACAAGTGTTTCATAATCATCACGTATATTCTGAAGAAGTTCATCTCGTTTTTTTGTATCTTTATTTTTTCCGAACATATTTTTCCCGTTAACTCTTTATAAAATAATTAAGGCGGTTATAAAATTAAACCGCTTTTCTACTGTTACATAATATAAGTAAATTTTTAAAACTTTATACATTATAGTTAAACATCTTATTATTGTCAAAATTTTCGAAAGAGCCATACACACTTTCGAAAAACAATGATTATACAGAAACTTTCTTTTCTTTTTATAACATTTTTTATAATGAATTTCACGCATTTTTATAATTTTAACATATTGAACATTATATTTTACATTTCCCCTCACAGAAGCCAAAGGAATAATATTCTTGATTGACACCTCCCTATTCTATGAGCTATTCTCAAAGCATGTATAAGCCAAATCCAGTACCTAAAACTGCAGCAATTCATGATCTTTCAGGCTTTGGCAGAGCCTCTTTGACTTCAATAATACCTATATTATCAACAATGGGGATTCAAGTATGTCCTGTTCCTACAGCAATTCTGTCAACACATACCAGTGATTTTAAAGATTATTTCTTTTTCGATTTTACAGAGCACATGGAAGCTTTTATAAAACACTGGGAAAGCCTGAATATTGAATTTGATGCAATTTATAGTGGTTTTCTGGGTTCTGACAAACAGGTTAAAATTGTCAGAGAGTTTATTAAAAGTTTTAGAAAGAAGAATCAAATAATAATAGTAGATCCTGTACTTGGTGATGATGGGATAACCTACGATACAATAACAGAAAATTTAGTTACTCAAATGAAAGAGTTAGTTAAACACGCAGATGTAATTACACCAAATGTGACAGAAGCGGCTTTATTACTTAATGAAGCACCGTCAATAAGCGCAGACCAGTTCAGTCACAATCTTATAAAAGACTGGCTAAAAAGACTCTCAGACTTGGGACCTGAAATGGTTATTATTACAAGCATCCCAGTACCAGAACACCCAAAACTTTCTTCGGTTGTTGCTTATGACAGAACTAATGAAAAGTTTTGGCAGGTTCAATGTACGTACATTCCGGCATATTTCCCTGGAACAGGAGATATTTTTACAAGTGTCATAACCGGAAGCCTTCTAAAAGGAGATAGCCTTCCTATAGCTCTCGATAGAAGTGTACAATTTGTAACACAAGCAATCAGAGCCAGTTTCGGACACAATTACCCAAGACGAGAGGGAGTCTTACTAGAAAGTGTATTAGACAATCTTAGAGCTCCTATAATAAATGCCAGCTATGAAATATTTTGATTCTCTTAAAAAGAAAGATATAAAAGGAATAATCTTTACAGATTTTGATGGAACACTCTTCAATAGAAAACGCTATATTTCACAAAACAATTACGATGTTCTTCAGAAAGCAAGAGATGCTGGTTTTTTGACTGTCATAGCAACAGGAAGATCTCTTTACTCATTTAGAAGAGTAGCTAAAAGCCTTGAGCACCCCATTGAAGATTTTTTTGATTTTCTAATTTTTTCATCCGGCTCTGGCATAATCAGGAGTTTTGAAGGTATCAGAGGCTTTGAAAAAACAATAAAGCCCGACGATATCATTGACAGCAGAACTTTATCTAATACAGATTCGTCCCAGGCAGCCGAGATTTTGTTTATGGATGGAATAGATTTTATGATTCACCAGCCGGTTCCTGATAATCATCATTTCATACATATAAAATCTAATGGCTCTTTAAATCCTGATTATTATAGGCGAATACGTATTTATGAAGAGTTCGCTAGTCCCTTATCACTTTCAGAAGACGACTCTGAGATCGATAAAATAAAAACAATTTGCAATCAAGGAGTTTCTCAAATGGTTGCAGTCATTCCCCCTCAGGAAGGGAAAGATTCTGATGATTATTATAACAAACTCCATGAATATCTTTGCCAAAAAATAGATAATTGTTCAGTTATACGAACAACATCACCTGTAGATCATAAATCCTTATGGATTGAAGTATTCCCGTCTGATGTATCAAAATCTCAAGCAGCAAACAGATTAGCCAGTAAGCTTGATGTAAAAAAGGAAAACTGTCTTGCTATAGGAAACGATTTCAATGATGAAGATATGCTTGAATGGGCTGGTACAGGAAGAACTGTTGATGAAGCGCACGAAAAATTAAAACAGCGATTTCCTTCAGCAGGAAAATCTGAAGACGGAGCCGTTGCTGTAGCAATAGAAGAGTTTATAAATGTTTAAAGCCTAAAGCAAAAATGTTTTATAACTCAACCTTAAGAAGTTGCTTTAAAACACCCTTCCATTGAGCCTTTTTATGTTCGCGTTCTTTTTCAGGTAAGAAAGGTTTAAAACTCTCATACCCCTTTCGTAGCGCAATCAATTCTTTGTAGTCAGACCAAAAACCACAAGAAAGGCCAGCCATATAAGCAGCTCCCGCGGCAGTCATATCCGGTTCAGGAGCCCGTTCAACCTGACAGCCGGAAAAATCAGAAAGGCATTGCATCAATACATCTGAACGGCTAACTCCACCATCTGTCATGATCTCTGTTATCTTAGTTTTTGCGTCCTTCTCAACACCTTCAAGTATATCCTGAATACGCAAAGCAATCCCCTCAAGAACAGCTCGAGCAACATGTTTACGGCCGGTTTTTAACGACATTCCAACAATGGAAGCTTTTGCCCCAGGAATAAAATAAGGAAATCGAATACCTGTAGGAGTGGGAACAAAGTAAACCCCTTCAGTGTCATCACAGTCCGCGGCAAGTTTATTAAGCTCTGCGGGTGTGTCTGAAAGGCCAATTCCATGTCCAAGCCAATCAATCAAAGTTCCTGTCGTAGCAACCTGACCTTCAAGCATATATGTGGGTTCTCCATTTATAACCCAGGCAAGCAAAGGAAAAAGACCGCGTCTTGAAACCTTTCCTTTATCACCAACATTAACACAAACAAAAGATCCTGAGCCAAGCGAACATTTTACATCACCTGGATTATAGCATCCATGTCCGAATAATGAAGATTGCTGATCCCCAATGGCAGCCATAATAGGAATTGATTCTCCAAACAATGAAGGATCTGTATCTCCAAAATGGCCATTAGAATCAAGAACTTCTGGAAGCATTTTCATAGGAATATTAAAAATATTACAGTATATATCATTCCATTTAAAATCAAATGGATTAAACATCGCAGTTGAGGCTGCGTTAGTATAATCTGTTAAATGCTTTTTACCAGCCGTGAGTTTATAAATAAACCATGTATCGATTGTACCGAAAACAGCCTCACCACTTTTGCATTTTTTCTCAAGTTCTCTATTTTTACTAAGCAACCATCTGACTTTACCAATTGTGTGATCAGTATTTAAGACAAGCATAGATGTAGCAATTAAAATAGTATTGTTAATGATGCGGCTAAACAGCTTCATTGTAGTTCGAAGCAAAACCCAGATAGGATGTCTATTCATTTTCGCAATAGTATCTGCGGCTCTGACATCCTGCCAGTTTATAAAATTAGTATATGTTTTTCCACTTTTTTTATTCCAGATACAAAAAGACGAACGTTGATTTGTTATACCAATAGCGGCAATATCTGAAGCTGTTACACCATCTGAAAGGAGGGCTTTGACTGTATTACAAGCAGCCTGCCATAAAAGTTCAGGATCATGCTCAGTAGCCCCCGGTTCAGGATGTTCTGCAGGTGTTTTTTGATATTCACGACGAATAGCTTCACCGTCTCTATTATAAAGGATGCTCCTGACACCGGTACTTCCGGCGTCAATTGCTATAATATATTTTTTTTCGTTCTCAGTCATTCGATCATTATACAATAAAAGAATGAAAACGATGCAACTTTATTCTTATTTTTTACCAAATAACCTTTTGAAAAAGCCTGGTTTTTTCTGATTTTTTTCAGTTTTAACACTTTTATCAGAAGATGCTTTCTTTTTGTTTTCTGGCTTTTTATTGTTTGTAGGCTGAAGCATCTCTTTTGAAGGTTTAAAATCTTCACCATATTTTGCTTTATAATAAGCAATTCGCTCTTCAACACTAGACGCAGCATCTGGTCGTTTCAGATTCTGATTCTTTTTGACAGGTGGTTTACGATTATAATCTTTTCCGGAAGTATTCTTCTTTTTATAGTTTCCACCATTATGATTTCCATTTCTATAATCAGGCTTACTTCCTTTATTTTTATAATTACTATTTCCGCCTGATTTCTTGCCATGAGAATTGCCTTTCTTGTAATTACCAGATCTCTCACGGCTCTTTTCGCCACGATCTTCTCTATACTCTTTTTTGAATGTCATACCTTCAGAAGCATCTTCAGCAAAAAGTTCATCGTCAGCTATCATCACAGAAATTTTGTCGCCAATATAGCTTTCTATAGCCTGCAGATGATATACATATTTTTCACAGGCAAGAGAAATAGCTTTTCCTGATTTACCTGCTCTGGCAGTTCTTCCAATTCTATGAACATAGTTTTCATAATCTTCTGGAAGATCAAAGTTTATTACAAGAGCAAGATCGTCAACATGAAGCCCCCTAGCCGCAACATCAGTAGCAACCAGAATATCTAAGCCCCCAGCTTTTACTTCATTGATGACAGCAAGGCGCTTTTTCTGAGGCATATCTCCCATAAGATATTTGGTTTTATAACCATTTACCTCAAGACGTTTAGCAACTTCTTCAACCTTATGCTTTGTATTACAAAAAACAATAGCATTCTCGAATTTCTCACGCTTAAGAATTCCAAGCATAAGTTTAAACTTTTCATATCCCGCAACATGGTAAAGTTCCTGGGTGATTTCTTCAACAGTAACCTTCTCAGGTTCAATCTTGATTTCTTCATACTCATTCATCTGATCCCAGGCAAGATTTAAAACTCTAGTATTGAGAGTAGCACTAAAGAGCATTGTTCTTCGTTCTTCAGGTTTTACTAACTTTCTAAGCATTTTTCTAAGATCTGGAAAAAAGCCCATATCAAAGAGCCTGTCAGCTTCATCTATTACAAGTACACCAAATTGTTTGTAATCTATATGATTGGATTTTTCTAAATCTAAAAGCCGTCCTGGAGTTCCGACAATTAAGTCAGCTCCTTTTTCAAGTTTCTCCAATTGCTTCTTATAGCCTACTCCGCCATAAATACTTACAGTTTTATAGTCAAGATACTGCCCTATAACATCTGCCTCTTCTTCTATTTGAACAGCAAGTTCTCTTGTGGGAACGACAATCAGCGCTTTCTTATTTTCTACTGCATCGGTTTTAAATAACTGATAAATGGAAATTAAAAATGCCGCAGTTTTTCCTGTTCCTGTCTGCGACTGGACCGTTACATCTTTTCCGCTAAATACCGCATTAAAGGTCCTCTCTTGCGCCGGCATTGCCTCTGAAAATCCCGCATCTTGAATGCCGCGCAATAAATCTTCGTGTAAATTGAATTCTTCAAATTTCATGCTCGGATTATACTCTTTACAAAAACTCTCCTCAAGCCGTAAAAAGCGGCATAAATAGTATTTAATTTTCAAAACCTGCTCAAATGACACTTTTTACATGTCTTAGTAATTTTGTATGTGTCATTTTTACACATACAGATAATAACTTTTTGTTTCAAAGACATTTTGACACATTTGTATAATAAAACAGGACATAATATATCAATTATAAAAATAAGCAAAAACAAAATACTTATTTTTAATTCTTTATATTACAAATAATTATATTAAATATATTTTTTTATAAATATTATTCCTATTTTTGGCATGCTATTTGCAGTTATATAAATGAAAAATGAAAATAAACTTTTTAAGGAGATTAGATATGACAACATTAACAACTTACAAACCAGGAAGAACAAATGTTTTTGATGAAATGGACAAAATGATGGAATCAATGCTTGGCGGTAACATTTCAAACTGCAAGGCCACAAGATACCCGGCTGTTGATGTACTGGATAAAGAAGAAAGTTTTGAATTGAGTATTGAACTTCCAGGATACAACAAAGATGATGTTGAAATTAAGGTTGATAACAACCTACTTACAATCTCTGCTTCAGAAATAAAAGAACCTGAAACAAAAGAGAAAACTGATAAAGAAGATAAAACACGTTACATAATAAGAGAACGAAGAAGTAAGAAGTTTTCAAGGACATTTGTTCTTCCAAAAAATGTTGAAAAAGACAATATTGAAGCGGTTTTTGAAAACGGGCTTTTAGAATTAGTAATTCCCAAAAGCCCCAAAAAAGAACCTAAAAAAATAGAGATAAAGATTAAATAATTGAGCTTCTTTAAAAACCAGTTGGATTTTAAAGAGGTAAGGTTACAATTTCAGAAACTCAAGAGACTTTAGAGTCAGAGGTTCTGAAACCTCCTCTAAATTTCTTCAAAAAAGACCCTGCGCCTTCCGTCATCCCCCGCCGGAAGGCCTCTTTCTATAACAATTCGATGACTGTAAACACTACAAAATTTTTCATAAGCTTCATGGTAAGATAAATCTTTCGTATAAGAGAAAATATCATTTTCAACAATCTTTCCATCTTTTTCTTTAAAACGCATTATAGGATTATAAAGAGCACGTTCTACAAATCTAATATCAAGTCCTCTCTTCTCAATAAATCTACCAAATGATACTTCTTTTAAAGGAATGTTCTTAATATCACGATCATAAAGAAAACCGCTGCAATCAAGAAGTTCTTCAAAAGGCCCTTTTGAATAGTGAAATATTCGACTTGCGGGGGTTTTAAGACTAATTAAACCTTTTTGTTTTAAATGCCGGTCTATTGCGTCAACGAGAAAACTTATATCTTCATCAACATTAAAAGTTCTGAAAATCAT
>JAQQAK010000226.1 GCA_028527945.1 Spirochaetaceae bacterium | reverse complement strand
AATTGGATCTTGAAGCAGACCTTGGAATAGATTCAGTACAGCGTGCTGAAATATGGGGTAAGCTTGTAGCTGATTTTGGTCTGGATCCTGAGGCAAGACCAAGTTCAATAAAAACAATAACAGAACTTGCTACAGAGCTTGAAAAACTCTCAGGCTCAGGTTCATCAACTATAGAAAGTACAGCTGCTCCGGCTCCTGTCCAGGCTGTGACAGTTCCAGCAGTTGATAGAGAGACATGGATAAAAAGAGCTAAATCAACTTTGGCAGAATCTACAGGTTATCCTGAAGATATGCTTGGTGAGGAATTAGATCTTGAAGCAGACCTTGGAATAGATTCAGTACAGCGTGCTGAAATATGGGGTAAGCTTGTAGCTGATTTTGGTTTGGATCCTGAGGCAAGACCAAGTTCAATAAAAACAATAACAGAGCTTGCTACAGAGCTTGAAAAACTTTCAGGCTCAGGTTCATCAGCTATAGAAAGTACAGCTGCTCCAGCTCCTGTCCAGGCCGCGACAGTTCCAGCAGCTGATAGAGAGACATGGATAAAAAGAGCTAAATCAACTTTGGCAGAATCAACAGGTTATCCTGAAGATATGCTTGGAGAAGAATTGGATCTTGAAGCGGATCTTGGAATAGATTCTGTACAGCGTGCCGAAATATGGGGCAAACTTGTTTCTGAGTTCGGACTTGATCCTGAAGCAAGACCAAATTCAATAAAAACAATAACAGAACTTGCTACAGAGCTTGAAAAACTCTCTGGTACAGGTGCTTCTGAGCCTGCTGCTGTGGCTGACGTTCCTTCCTCTGCTCCTGTACAAACTGCTCCGGCTGTAGATATAGAGACATGGGTAAAAAGAGCTAAATCAACTTTAGCAGAATCAACAGGTTATCCTGAAGACATGCTTGGAGAAGAATTAGATCTTGAAGCAGACCTTGGAATAGATTCAGTACAGCGTGCTGAAATATGGGGCAAACTTGTTTCTGAGTTCGGTCTTGATTCTGAGGCAAAACCTAATTCGATAAAAACAATAACTGAACTTGCAAATGAACTTTCAAGACTTTCTTCTCCCGCAAAGACTGAGGCAGCTACTCAGACTGTTGAGGTTAAATCTGAAGCAGCAGTTGTTAATAATGAAGATGGTAACAGACTTTTTTATTCTGGTTTTAGAACCTTGGAAAAAGAGGAAATTGAACCATTTTACTGTCAGAATCTTTTAGTTATTACAGCTGATGCAAGAACTGCCAAAAAATGGACTGAAAAAATAGTTTCTGATGGTCGCAAAACTGAGGTTGTTTCAAACACAGACTTGTTAAAGCTTTCTGAAGACAAGATTGCGGCATTGGTAAAAGATGTTGACACTATTTTATATGTCGGTCATGGAAAGGTTGTTTCATCAAAGGCTGAAGGCAGTAAACTAAGTGATTTGATATTAAAAGAAACATCAAATATATATAAAACATTTAGAGTCCTGGCTCCTTCTATAAGAGAGAACTCTGTCAGATTGCTTTGCCCTGTAACTCAGGATGGCGCTTTTGGGGCTTATTCTGGTGAGGCTGCTGTTCAGGGAGCATTTCCTGCTGGTTTTCTAAGAGCACTTTCTTATGAAATGCCTAAGGTAAGGTTCCAAATAGTTGATACAGGCAAACTTTCATGGCTTGAAGCAGCTGAAACAATGATAAATACAGCATTTAATTGTCTTGAGGCTGGACTTCTTAATGGGCAGTGGGTTAGGCCATCTTTAAGAGCTGTTGCTCCGGATGCCGAAGTTAACTCTCCGCTTGAGAAGGGGGATCTTGTTCTTGTAACAGGCGGCGCGCGTGGAATTGTTTTTGAATGTGTGTACAGGCTTGCAAAGAAAACAGGCTGCAGCTTGATTTTAACAGGACGGACTGAACCTGCTTCAGGTGATGAAGAATGGATTAATGCTGATGATAAATCTATCGATTCTGTTTTACGACAGTTGGAGATTAAGCTTGTTAAAGAAGATGGCATGAACCTTGGAGACGCTAAACGCTATACTGCATCATGCCGTTCAAAGTGGGAAGTTTATAAAAACCTTAAGAAACTTGAGGCTGATGGTATAGAAGCTGTTTACAAAAGATGTGATGTCTCTAATCTTGAATCACTAAAAGAATTAATTGATGATGTGACAAAAGATAAAGAAATCCGTGGAATTGTTCATGGCGCAGGTGTTCAGAAATCCAAGTTATTTGAAGATTTAAAAGATGAAGCAATAAGTCTTACCATGAAAACAAAAATGGTTCCGCTGTTCTTGTTTCAGGAATTGGTTGATTTTTCCAAGTTAAGATTATTTTCAGCTTTTGGTTCTATTGCAGGATTATTTGGAAATGCTGGTCAATCAGATTATGCTTTGGCAAATGATATGCTTGCTTCGGCTCTTATCTCAATAGGTAAGAAAACTGGAGTTTTTGCTCAGACTGTTGAATGGAATGCATGGAGCGGAACCGGAATGGTTACTGCTGCTGAATCAAAAAGATTTAAAGAGCTAGGTTTGCATCCCTTAGAAATAGAAGAGGGTAGTGAGCTTTATTTGCAGGCTGTTCTTTCAACAAGACTTCCAAGACTCGCAGCCTTTAATAAAGATGCTTCTTTTGCCAGTGAGCGTGAGATATCAGATTGGTCTGTTCCTGGAAATCCTATTTCATCTCTGCGTAAACCTGGAGAAGATTTTATCAATTTTGATATCTACAGAGATACTTACATCGAGCAGCATCTTGTAAGAGATGAACCAGTTGTCCCTGGAACATTTACTACAGAAATCTTTTCAGAGTTTAAGGATGATGATAAGAAGGTTTTAAAAGATGTCAGTTTTAGACGTCCTGTAAGAGTTCGTGGAGGAAATTTAGATGTAGAAGTTTTAAAGCAGAATGATCAGCTTGTTCTTCTACCTAAAGACAGACCTTCTATTGAAGGTCCTGCGCTTATGAACTTAAGTTTTGCGAAGGCCTCTTTAGGTACTCCAGCAAAAATTGCAAAGAAAGATTTACCTGACTTTACAAAGGAAATCTTGGATTCTCTCAGAGAAGAGGCTAAAGAAAGTAAAGCAAGTTTCTACACTAAACTTGATGAAGGTCATTCAGCAGCATTAAAAACAGGCCCTGTTTTTAGAGGTGTCTGTTCAGCTTTTGAAAAAGACAATATCTTTTATTCACTGCTCAGGCTTACAGATGATGCTAAAAAAATATTTGCTGTTCCTGGTGATTTTATAATTAACCCAGTTATGGCAGATATGGCAATTCAGGCAGGTGCTGCATGGGGCATGTTAAGATATGATGTTATGGCTATTCCATATTCAATTGGTGAATTAAAGGTTTATAAGGCTCCTGAGACAGCAGAAACTATTGCTGTTTGCAGAGAGATTGATATAAATCCGGACGAAGCTAAAATGGATATAATTGTTCGTGAACCGGATGGAAAACTCGTTTTTACAATGAGGGAAGTAGTATTAAAGACTATTTCAGCTAAGGCATAAATTGACATGGATTCTGTAAAAAATATTCCCGTTTCTTGTGATGTTGTCGTAATTGGGGCAGGGCTTGGCGGATTAATCTGCGCGCTTGAACTTCAAAAACACGGACAAAAAGTCGTTGTTGTTGAAAAGCGAAAGGTAGCTGGTGGTTACGCTCATCACTTTAAGCGAGGGGAATATACATTCGACGCTTCGCTCCACCATATTGGTGGGCTTGAAGCGCCTGGAATGGCTAACAAACTTTTAAGTTCACTTGATGTTTTAAAACGTTTAAAGTTTGAAAGGGCTGAGAATCTTTTTATTGCTGAATTCCCTGATGCCGTTTATGAGATTCCTAATACGTTTGACGACACCATAGCTTATTTGGGTGAATTGTTTCCGGAAGACGCAGAAGGAATCAAACAATTATTTGGTTATAGCCGAAAGCTTAAGAAAGAAGTTATTAGCCCAGTTCTGTTATCTGATCTTTCAGTTGAATGGGAAAAGATGATTTCTCTTTCTAATGTTGATAAAACCTTTGAGGATATTCTTGATAGTTATATTAAAAATATTCGCTTGAAAGCTATACTAGGACAGCTCTGGATGTATCTGGGGCTTCCTCCATCAAAATCTTCTGCAAACTTTAGCAATTGTGTATTTGCGTCAGGTTTTGTTGAAAGCAGGTATAAAATACACGGCGGAAGTAAGGCTCTTGTAGATGCTCTTGTTGAGAGCTTCATTGAAAAGGGTGGCTGCCTCATTCTTGGTCAAAAAGCTGAAAGAATAGAAATATCAGACAAGGTCGTTACTGGAGTATCTCTGGCCGATGGAACAGTCGTAAAAACTGATTTTGTTGCGGCCAATGTGTCTCCGTTAGATAATCTTTCAGGGCTTGTTGAAGACGATAAGCTTTCAAAAGTTTTTAAGCACCGTCTTGAAATGATGGAACCATCATATTCTGTTTATAGTTTGTATTTAGGATTAGATTGTAAAGCTGATAAACTTGGAATAAAAGTTGGAAATACATTTCATAATTATGGAAATGATTTAGATGCCGCGTTTGATAATGCGACTCAAGGAAATATAGAAAAAACAGATTGGTGTGTAGCTTGTCCTGAAGATGATGGGATGGCTCCGGAAGGTAAATCTTCAATCAATATTGTTGAAGTCACCTCAGCTACAGACTGGTTTTCTTTATCTGAAGCTGAATACAAAAATAAGAAAGCCGAAGTACTTGATCGATTACTTGATAAGTATGAAAAAAAGTATCCTGGATTGAAAAAACATTCTGTTGTAAATGAATTCGGTACTCCTCGTACTGTAAAACGTTATTCGGGTAATTCTTATGGCTCATTATATGGATTTGCTCAAACTGTAGCTCAGTCTAATAATAGGCGTATATCAAATCGTATGCCTGTAAAGGGACTATATCTATGCGGGGCATGGACTCAGGCTGGCGGAGGTTATGAAGGTACTATGATGAGCGGTATGAAGAGTGCTCACATGATACTTGAAGAAAAATCTGTTAAATGGAATACGGGAATTGAAATGACTGATAAACCTGTAAGTGCTGATGTTTCTACGAAAGATTATAAATTTTATAGTAATACATATACTGTTTATCCGGATGATACTGATTTTACAGGTAACGCTAAGGAAACAGCATTTTTAAGATTTACAGACAGAGCGCGTGTTAGATTAATGCATCAAAGTCCGGAGCTTGAAAAGCTTAGTTCTGTTTTTGATTCTTATTATGTAAAACTTTATTCAATAACTGCACATTTTCATAAAAATGTAGGGGTCGGTGAGTCTGTTGATATACAGACAGGGTATAGGCGTGCTACCTCTCATAGAGCTGCTGTCGATCACATTATTATAGATAATTTGGGACAGCCAGTTTTTACAGCTCAGGCTGAGATAATGTTTGTCACACGTCAGGAGCAGCTGATGGAACTTCCTGATATTTATCGGGTACATGGAGATATTCCTTTTAAGGTTCCGGCTGCAAGACTGCCCAAACAGCTTTTTGCAGATTTAAGTAATCATAAATTTGAGGAAGACTTCCTTATAAGTTATGAAGATACTGATATGCAAGGTGTTGTTTATAATGTTTCATACGTGAAGATTGCACAAAAAATGTTTTGGGAGATCTCTGATAAAGTTTTACCTGTGGGGGTAAACCCTTCAAGTATTAGAACAGAACATCTTGAAGTGCGTTTTATGAATGCTGCAAGGCTTGCTGATATTGTTACAGTAAAAGCTGGCTACCGTCCTATTGATGAAAAACATTTTGGTGTTGATTACAGAATGTTTCTGAATGGAACAGGAACAACACTTACAGATATTCATATTGAATATGAGATTTTCGAATAATAATTATTAAAAGAGTCTCTAAAAAACTAAATATTATTGAGCCTTTTTCAAGATATTGCTAAGACTTGAAAGGGGCTCAAATTCTTTTAATTATAAGTTCTTGATATTCTCCCTTGGTAGCTATAGCTGTAGAGTAGTTATCGTTTATTTGTGGAGATATTATCTTATAATCTTTTTCTTTTGCCGAGTCTCCACCAGCTTTATATAAGGCTTCTTTTATTGTCCATTGCCTGATAAGCTCTAATTCAGGTTTGTCGCTTTGTTTTATTTTTGAAATAGCTTCTTTTGTAAACCATGGATTAAAATTGTCTATTTTAATTTCACGGTATATCTCAATATCCAGACCCAATTCGTTTGTGTTCGAGGCCGCACAGGCTGCAATACCTTTGCTGTGGCTTATACTAAAAAAAGGCCCTCCAATAAAGAAAGGCTTTCCTGAGTTATCATATTCAATATTTTCTATATTTTGGTTTCTGTCTAATTCCCGTAAAGCTAATGATAACAGTCGTCTTCCCGTCAAAAACTCAAGTTTACGGTTATGAGCTTTAAATCTTTCAGCTTGATTTAAAAATTTTTCAGGCAAAAGGTTTAACGCATTTATATTTGAAGGCTCATTATAATATGTAAATAGAATACAAATTTGGTTCATAAAGAATATACGATACTCTGAAAAACAGAATAATTCAATTGAGTTCCTCCTGAATATATAAAGAGTGAAATAAGGATTTTAGAAAAATTATTTGTATTTACTT
>JAQQAK010000225.1 GCA_028527945.1 Spirochaetaceae bacterium | reverse complement strand
TCTTACAAACAAGCATTACATTAGATAAATCTAATGCAGCTTCTATACTAATAATTCCACCCTTTTCATTCTGGCTTTTTGGCTTCTGTGCTTTTTTAACAATGTTGATACCCTGAACGATAACTTTACCATTCTTTGAATCAACTTTTACAACTTTACCTGTCTTACCTTTGTCTTTACCGCAAACAACTTTAACAGTGTCGTTTTTCTTTATCTTATACTTAACCATCACCCTTCTCCTTAAAGAACCTCAGGAGCTAATGAAACGATCTTCATATAACCGTTGTCTCGAAGCTCTCTTGCTACAGGTCCAAAGATTCTCTTTCCTTTAGGATTCTGGTTAGCATCAATAATAACACAAGCATTATCATCAAATCTGATATAAGTACCATCAGGTCTTCTGAATTCCTTACTTGTCCTTACAATAACAGCCTTCTGCACATCACCTTTTTTGATTGCTGCATTAGGCAGGGCATCTTTAACAGCGACAACTACAATATCACCAATACTGGCAATAACTTTATGACTGCCTCCAAGTACTTTAATACATTGTACTCTCTTGGCGCCGCTATTGTCTGCCACATTCAGATACGATTGCATCTGGATCATTATACTACTCCTCTAAGTTAAACAGTCTGATATCTCTACTGTTTTACTCTTAAAAAAACCATAAAAAACAAGCATTTATTAAAAATACTTGAAAATAATAAACAAAAAAATTATTTTGCTCTTTCTATAACTTCAACAAGACGCCAGCGTTTATCTTTGCTGACAGGTCTACACTCAATAACTTTAACTGTGTCGCCGATATGGGCATCATTGTTTTCATCATGAACTTTAAGCTTTTTACTTCTTGCAAGATATTTCTTGTAAAGTCTATGAAGCTTTCTTGTTCTAATTTCTACAACAATAGTTTTTTCCATTTTATCGCTTACAACAACACCATTATAAGTTTTATTGTATCCCTTGGTCTTTTCTACTGCATTAGTATCCACTCTTATCTCCTGTCCTAAGCCTTTCGAATTCCGAGTGCATACTCGTGAATAATCGTATTAAGTCTTGATATCTGTCTTCTGAGTGTTCTTACCTCAATAGGGCTCTCTACATGACCAAGAACCTTGCTAAATCGACAATCCATATGTTTCTTTTTAAGCTCTTCTCTTTTAAGTAAAAGCTCTTCATATGTTAAATCATTAAATGAATCTTTCATGTCTAATCAAGACTCCTTCTTTCTACAAATTTAACCTTGATAGGCAATTTATTACCAGCAAGACGCATAGCTTCTTCAGCAAGCTCTCTTGAAACTCCTGCCATTTCAAACATAACTGAACCAGGTTTTACTTCAGCAACCCAATATTCTGGATTACCTTTACCTTTACCCATTCTTGTTTCAGCAGGCTTCTTTGTGTATGGAATATCAGGAAATATTCTTATCCATACTTTACCGCCTCTTTTAATATGTCTTGTCATAGCAATACGAGCAGCTTCAATCTGCCTGTTTGTTATCCATTTATTTTCAAGAGAAACCAGACCGTAATCTCCATAAGCAATAGTATTACCTCTGTGTGCGGTTCCTCTTAGGCGTCCACGCTGCCTTTTCCTATATTTCGTTCGTTTCGGACTAAGCATCTCGATTAACTCCTTGCAGAGGATTTATCTCTCTGTTTTTTTACGAGAAGTCCAGCATCCTCTTTCCGATCTTTTTTGTAAACTTCACCAGTGAATACCCAAACCTTAACGCCAATAAGACCAAAAGTCGTATCAGCTTCAGCGAATCCGTATTCGATGTTAGCTCTTAAAGTATGTAGAGGCACACGTCCAGCTTTCATTTGTTCAGTTCTTGACATTTCTGCACCGCCAAGTCTACCCGAAACTTTCACCTTTATACCTTGAATACCTGTTTTCATTGCATTATTTACTGCCATTTTTAAAGTCCTTCTAAAAGAACTTCTTGATTTCAGCTGTCTTGCAATATTAAGAGCAATTATCTGCGCATCACTTTCAGGCTGCTTTATCTCTTTTATTTTAATCTGTATCTTCTTTCCAGCAATTTTCTGTAGTCTATTACCGATTCTTTCAATATTAGATCCTTTGGACCCAATAATGATTCCTGGTCTTGATGTTTGAATAATTACCGAAATTCTCTGCGGATGTCGAATTATTTCAATATCAGCAATATCAGCGCCTTTGGTTTCGGGACAATTGAGAAGAGTTTTTCGGATCACAAGATCCTCATGCAGTGTATCTGCATATTCTCTAGGGTCCACATACCATTTAGATTTCCAGGTTTTATTTATACCGATACGTAAACCTACAGGATTAACTTTCTGACCCATTTATTCCCCCACGCTCGTAATTTCATCTACAACGACAGTTAAATGACTCATTCTTTTAATAAGAATGTCTCTTCTTCCTCTTCCTCTTGCCCAGACTCTTTTCATCCGGGGGCCTTCATCTACCATAAGAGTCTTAATATAAAGCATTTCTTCATCAAGATTCTTATTTTGAAAAAGTGCGTTAGCTGCAGCAGACTGAACTGTCTTTCGAATATAAACTGCACCTTTCTGAGGAAGGCTCTCAAGAATTGCAACAGCCTCTGTATAAGGCTTGTTTCTAACAATATTTGCAACTCTTCTAAGCTTGGTAGGAGCAATCATTAAATGTGTAGATTTTGCTTTATAACCTTTCTTTGCTTCCATAACCTTACCTATCTCTTCCCTGCTTTCTTATCAGAACCTGCGTGACCTCTGTAAAATCTTGTTGGAGAAAATTCTCCAAGCTTATGTCCTACAAGGTTTTCTGTAATATAAACAGGAACCCAGGTTTTTCCATTGTAAACAGATACTGTAAATCCAACCATTTCAGGGATAATAGTAGATGATCTAGAATATGTTTTAATCATTTTTTTATCACCTTCTTTTGCCATTTCAACGATTTTTTTGTACAGTTTCCTTTCTATAAAAGGACCTTTCTTTATTGACCTAGCCACTATCTATCTCCTACTTTCGCTTCTTTACAATAAACTTTCCAGAAGACTTTGTATTCTTCCTTGTCTTGTAACCTTTGGTCGGCTTACCCCATGGAGAAACAGGATGTCGTCCTCCAGAAGTTTTACCCTCACCACCACCATGCGGATGGTCATGCGGATTCATAACAACACCTCTAACCTTAGGTCTATTGCCAAGCCATCTAGATCTTCCGGCTTTACCAAGTGAAACATTCATATGATCTTCATTGCCTACAATACCTAATGTTGCAGAACATTTTTTAAAGACCATTCTCATTTCGCCTGAAGGCAATTTTAAAGTTACGTAGTCACCTTCTTTAGCTGCTACTGAAGCTGATAAACCAGCTGATCTAACAAGCTGTCCACCACGACCCAACTGTAATTCTACGTTATGAACATTCATACCAAGAGGAATGTTCTCAAGTGGTAAATTATTTCCTATTTCAATAGGTGCATCAGGACCACTAACAACTGTAGAACCAACTTTTAAACCTTTTGGTGCAAGAATATATCTCTTTTCACCATCTGCATAATTTACAAGCGCTATATTAGCTGTTCTGTTTGGATCATATTCTATTGTAGCAACTTTACCAGGGATTCCTGCTTTATCCCTTCTAAAGTCAATAACTCTATATTTTCTTTTATGCCCGCCGCCTCTTCTTCTTACTGCAATTCTACCGCCGGCACCACGTCCAGCAGTTTTATTAATTCCAACAGTTAAAGATTTTTCAGATTCGGTGGTTGTAATTTCATCGAAAGTAAGACTTGTTTTATATCTTAAACTCGGTGTTCTTGGATTATACTTCTTAATTCCCACTATAGCCCCCTAACCTACACACCTTCAACGGCAGCAATGCTGTCGCCGGCTTTAAGTGTGATTATAGCTTTCTTCCAGGGAGTTGTCTTACCATATCTCATGCCTGATTTTGTTCTTGCCATCTTTGGTTTAGATTTAACATTAACAATATTGCATGAAATTGGCTGGACATTAAAAAGTTCCTTAACCGCTCCCATAATCTGAACTTTATTAGCACGAGGGTCTACCTTAAATACATATTTTTTGGCTTCACCTTCTCTCATATCATTAGTTTTTTCAGTCAAAACAGGCTCTATAAGTATATTCATATTGTCCATTATTATTTAGCCTCCTTTGGTCCGTAAAAACCATTTAGATTTCCTGCTGCTGTTTCCAGAACAACAATTTTCTTGCCATAAAAAAGATCATGTGCATTAAGACGATTATAAGCAAGTATGCTTAACCCAGGAATATTTCGTCCTGCTCTTCTAACCATCGCATCATCATCTTTTAAAACAATTACTGTTCTTCCTTCCGCGGAAAGATTTTTTAGAATAGTTACCAAATCTTTTGTTTTACCAGATTCAACACTAAAATCTTCCACAACAACAAGTGATTCATTCTGTGCTTTCAGGCTGAGAATTGACTTCATAGCAGCCCGTTTCATCTTTTTAGGCATAGTATATGAGTAATCTCTTGGCTTAGGACCAAAAACTGTTCCTCCACCTACCCATACTGGAGATTTCTTGCTGCCTGAACGTGCATGTCCTGTACCTTTCTGGCTCCAGGGTTTAGCGCCGCTTCCGACAACTTCAGATCGCCCCTTTGTAGATGCAGTTCCAACACGTCTGTTAGCGAGTTCATTTCTTATTGCATAATAAATAGAACCTTCACTAACTTCTCTGCCGAATACATCATCACTAAGAGTTATATCTTTTATCTCTTCGCCTTTTATCGAAAAGACCTTTGCTTTCATATTCTTTTCCTTACCTATTTCTTCTTGGCTCGTCTTACCAAAACAACACTATCACGTGCTCCTGGTACTGCGCCCTTAACAAGAATAATCTGCTTTTCTGCATCAACTCTGACAACTTTCAGATTCTGCACCGTTTTTCTTTCGCCGCCCATTCTTCCAGGCATTTTTGTGCCCTTAATTACTTTGGATGGATAAGCGGCCATACCAGTTGAACCATTAGCTCTATGAAATTTTGAACCATGAGTTTTTCGTCCACCACCAAAACCGTGGCGTTTCATAACTCCCTGATATCCTTTTCCCTTTGTAGTTCCAATTATATCAACGAACTTAAGATTCTCTAAAACCTCAACTCCGTAAGCTTTTCCAATTTCGCCTTCAAGGTCAAAATCTCTCATTTCATAAAGATACTGTTTAGGTTCAACTCCTTCAGGGAACTGACCACCATAAGGTTTTGTAACCCTACTTGTTTTCTTATCAACAGTTCCCAACACACAGGCTTCATATCCGTCTTTTTCAACGCTTCGATTTCCAACAACTACATTATCTTCGAATTTAATTACTGTAACTGGAGTCATAACTCCATTTTCATCATAAACCTGTGTCATTCCGACTTTCTTGCCGATTAGCCCTAACATCGTATACCTCAAATAAAAACTAAATTTACCGTTACTGCTTAATCTCTACATCAACGCCAGCGGGAAGCTCTAAAGTCATTAAAGCGTCCATAACTTTTGAAGTAGGGTCTA
Source organism: Spirochaetaceae bacterium (assembly GCA_028527945.1). Classification (GTDB taxonomy): domain Bacteria; phylum Spirochaetota; class Spirochaetia; order UBA9216; family UBA9216; genus Thalassospirochaeta. The sequence goes on along the minus strand of JAQQAK010000225.1, from coordinate 1,525 downwards.
AAATGTCAATCAGTCTCTTATGTGTTCTCATCTCAAACTGTTCTCTGGACTTCTTGTTAACATGAGGAGACCTAAGAACAGTATATTTATTAATTCTTGTGGGAAGAGGTATAGGTCCTGCAACCTTTGCACCAGCTTTTCCTACAGTTTGCACAATAGACTTTGCACTCTGATCAACCAGCTCTACATCAAACCCTCTTAATCTCACACGAATCCTATCTTTATTGGCCATTATTCCTCCTGACAATTAACCCGGCTAAACTAGCCGGGTTATGTGTCTTAAAATTATTCGATAATATCAGCTACCTGACCACTGGCAACTGTTCTTCCACCTTCACGGATAGCAAACTTAAGACCTTTCTCCATAGCAATTGGATGGATAAGTTCAATTTCAAGCTCAGCATTATCACCAGGCATAATCATCTGCTTATCTGCAGGTAGATTAACTGTTCCTGTAATATCTGTTGTTCTAAAGTAAAACTGAGGTCTGTATCCAGAAAAGAACGGTGAGTGTCTACCACCCTCTTCCTTTGAAAGTACATAAGTTGTACCTTTAAACTTAACATGTGGTGTAATTGAACCAATCTTTGCAAGAACCTGACCTCTAACAACATCTTTCTTATCAACACCTCTAAGAAGTGCTCCGATGTTATCACCAGCCTGTCCTTCATCAAGAAGTTTGTTAAACATTTCAACACCAGTACAAGTTGTCTTTGAAGTATCTTTGATACCTACAATTTCAATCTCGTCATTTACATGAATAACACCTCTTTCAATACGACCTGTTACAACAGTACCACGTCCCTGTATTGAGAAGATATCTTCAATAGGCATCAAGAATGGCTTATCAACAGCTCTTTCTGGAACTGGAAAGTATGAATCCATAGCATCAAGAAGTTCCTGAATACAAGCTGTCTTTTCAGGATCTTCAGGATTTGACATTGCTTCGAATGCAGATCCCTTAATAATAGGACAATCTGATGGAAAACCATAAGCTTCCAAAAGCTCCTGTACTTCTACTTCAACAAGTTCAACAAGTTCAGGATCAGCAAGGTCCATCTTGTTTAAGAAAACGATAAGCTTAGGAACTCCAACCTGACCAGCAAGAAGAATGTGTTCTCTTGTCTGTGGTTCTGGACCAGAATCTGCAGCTACAAGAATAATAGCTCCATCCATCTGTGCAGCACCAGTAATCATGTTCTTGATATAGTCAGCGTGACCCGGACAGTCAACGTGAGCATAGTGCCTGTTGTCTGTTTCATACTCAATATGACGAGTATTAATGGTTATACCTCGAGCTTTTTCTTCCGGTGCGTTATCAATGTCGTCATAATTCATAATCTTGCCACCCTGTTTTGCTGAACAATACATGGAAATGGCGGCAGTAAGAGTAGTTTTACCATGGTCAACGTGTCCGATTGTACCTACGTTAACATGATCCTTCGTTCTTTCAAACTTTTCTTTAGCCATTTTTTCCTCCTTACTACGATACTAATGGCTTACCAAATTGTATGACAATATAGCG
>JAQQAK010000224.1 GCA_028527945.1 Spirochaetaceae bacterium | reverse complement strand
TTTGGACATCAGGCTGGTGATAAAACATTGAGCGCTATTGCAACAATCCTCCAGAAATTCTGTAGAAGACCGGAAGATTTTGCGGCGAGGTATGGAGGAGAAGAATTTGCCATTGTCTTACCACATACTAAAAATGAAGATTCCATTAAAATAGCGGAATCTGTACGAAAAGCAATAGCAGACTCTATGGAATGCCGCCCCATAGAAGACTATCAAATTACTGTAAGCATAGGCGTTAGTACAATGGTTATAAACACTTATGATGTTAGTGATTTTATTAAAGTTTTAATTGAAGCTGCTGATAAAAATCTTTACAAGGCAAAAGAAAGCGGAAGAAATAAAATTATATTTCAAAATAATATTGAAATGACTGCTACTTAATTGGGAAAACAAGAGTGTTTATGGTACCATTTACACTCTCAATTTTGAATTTACCATCAATTTGTTCTGTAAGCATCTTAACAAGTGTCAAACCAAGACCACTTCCGGAAGAAGGTTTTTCGTCAGAAGAAAAACCTTTACCATTATCTTCAATAACCAAGATACCATTATTATCTGATATTCTAAAACTAACTTTAATAACCCATACTCCATTGCCGTTGAAAGCATACTTCATTGTATTAGTGATAAGTTCATTCACAATAATACCAATAGGAAAAACTTGTTCAGCTCTAAGAACACAATCAGTAATATTCATATGAACGGAGATATTATCTCTTTCTGGAAAAATGCTAATGATATCATTTACAAGCTCAGATATATATTCTTTGAATGATGTAGAAACCCAATCTTCAGAAAATAACATTTTTTCATAGAGTGATTTCATACTATGTACACGGCCGAGTGCTTCTTCTACAGCAATTTTAGCCTCAACATTAGTTATCTTCTCTGCATGGAGCATTAAAAGTGCTGTAATGGCTGTAAGATTATTTTTTATACGATGATGAACCTCTCGTAATACTGTTTCCTTTTCAGAAAGTTGTTTAAGCATTGTCTTTTGAATATATTGGAATTCAGTAATATCAAGATGAGTACCAGATAAGTTTATAACACTGCCATCTTCTGCCCATGAAGAAGCCTTCCCTCTGGACCAAATCCAAACCCAATGACCATCCTTATGTTTTAAACGAAATTTACATTGAAAATAATCAGTTTCACCGGAGATATGTTTCTCTACAGCTCTATCAACAATGGGGACATCTTCTGGATGTAAAAGTTCTTTCCAGAAGTTTTTCTTTGCTACTTGCAAATCTTCTAATCTGTACCCAACTATTTCAGCCCATTCTTCATTTACAAAATTTCCACCAGTTTTATAATTCCACTCCCAGGCACCTACCTTGCTTCCCTTTAAAAAATTATTCAAACGGTTTCTTTGTTTTACAAGCTCATTTTCCATTTGTTTTTGAGCAGTAATGTCCTGATAAATACCAAGAACTCCATATATTTCACCAGCAACATTACGTAAAGGAATTCTGGATATTACAACCCACTCTAATTTGGATTCCGGATCAAAAATATTTTTTTCATAATTAAGCCATGGTTTTCCTGTCTCAATAACAATCTTATCTTCAGCTATATTTTTTTCAGCCTGTTCTTTACTACTAATGTCAAAATCAGTAAGACCATTAATTTCAACTAAAGCACCCTGTCCGATATCACGTGCGAAAGCCTCATTTCCACCTATAAAAACACTATTTAAATCTTTCCAAAAAACTCTTGCCTCTACAAAATTTAAAACATCGTCTAAAATAACCTGCTTTTCAAATAGCTCCGCGGCAATTGTTGGCTTTGCATTTTTATCAATTTTGCAAACAGCATCATTTCCACGAATAGCCAGCTTTACTGTATAGTATAAAAAATCAACAGGATCATCAGTTAACCGGTATCCAAAAGAAGCCGCATCCGCAATTTTTTTGATTAGTTCAGTAGAATTCCTGTCAAATAAAAAAATAACAGGAATAGAGAAATTATCTGATAAAAGTTTATAATATTTAAAAACAGGCTTGGCTCTAATATAAAAAACAGCCGCTGCTATTTCAGAGAAATCAATTTTTCCAGCAAGCCCCTCGAAGGTTTCTGTAATAACCTCAAGACCTTTTTTACAAAAAAAATCAGAGACTCTTTGTGCGTAGCTGTTATCGCAATCTACTAGTAAAACTTTATTTAATCTAATATTAGACATTAATTCGATTATAAGAAAGTAAAGATTTAAAAGCAATATAAGCGCAAAGCGATTACAAAAAAATCTATTATTGAAAAAAAATAGCGAAAAATATATAAACTAAGAATGAATAAGCTTATTATTTTTGACTTGGATGGAACCCTTGCTGATACAAGAGAAGATTTGGCTAATGCTGTAAATTTGACAAGAGAATACTATAAACTTGAAAAACTTGACTTAAAACAGATAATAACTTTTGTAGGAAACGGCAGAACAAAACTTATTGAACGTTCTTTTAAAGACAGCAAAAATGTTGTAATAGAAGAAGCATGTAATATATTTTCTGATTTCTATGGTAAAAATCTTATTGTAAAAACCCAATTATATGACGGTGTTTTGAAAGGAATTAAGCAACTTCATAAAAGAGGTTTCTTTCTTGCTGTGCTATCAAACAAACCTGGAGATTTCACAAGAGAAATAGTAAAACACTTTACAATTAGTCAATATGTCTTTACAGCTCTTGGAGGAGGAGATACAGCAGCTGTAAAACCGGATCCTTCAGGATTATTAAGAATAATATCAGAGGCAGAAAACTCCGGTTTTTACAGAGAAGATAACAACATCTGGATGGTCGGAGATCACTATACAGATCTTCAAACAGCTAAGAACGCAAATGTTAGAAGTATTCTATGCAATTATGGTTTTGGAAATCCAAAGGAATTAAAACCTGATTATACGATATCAAGTTTTAGTGAAATATTAAATTTGTTGTAGCAAATACAAAAACTTAACTAAACATTCTTTTCAATTATATCTCTTGTAAAGTGACAACTTATTAATTAAACCAACAAAAAACTTGCAAGAGAGTTAAAAAATATATTATTTATTATGTTTCATTGTTAACTCTCCAACAGGAAAGTCAAAAGTAAAAGTTGTTCCGTTATGTTCACTGTTCCATTCAATACTGCCTGATAACTGTTCAACAAGAGCCATGACCAATGTGAATCCAATTGATTTCAGTTCTTTTGTTTCAAAATCTTGAGGAAGACCTGGGCCGTTATCAGTGACATTAATAACAACGTTTTTTTCATCTTTTCTTTTCAGAACAATCTCAAGTCTTGAAACCTCTTCTTCAGTACGCGCGTATTTTAGAGCATTGGTAACAAGCTCTGTTACAATAATACCTACTGCAATCATTACATCAGGATCAGTATAAACTTCTTCAAGTCTGAATATTAGCTCCAGTTCTTCTGCATTCATTCCTGAAACAATATATTCAACAAGATCTTTTAAATAACAATCCAAAGACAGCCCAGTTTTTGCATCAATCTTATAGAGGCGTTCATGAATAAGAGAAACCGCATCAATCCTGTAAATGATATCATCAAAGACTTTTCGAGTATCTTCATCAATATAGCTCCTTCCTGCTTCCAGCCGAACTATAGATGAGATCATTTGAAGATTATTCTTTACTCTATGGTATACTTCTTTAATAAGCATATCTCTATAACTGAGAGACTGCTTTAAATCACTTATATCAATATTAACGCCAAGCACACCAAGAATATCATCATTATGTTTTACCGGAGCTACTATATTTCGGTAAATTTTCTTATGTCCATTTATGAAGTATTCAATCTCAGATTCAACAACCTCACCATTTAAAGCTCGATCATTTGAAGCCAGCCATCTTTTTGTTATCTCCTCTCCTGCGCCGACTTCTGAAGGAGTTTTTCCCTTTACGTCGCCCCAAAGAGCTTTACTGTATGGATTTTGCATCCATGTTCGACGTTCAGGTGTGTTGATCCAAAAATCAAATGGAAAACTTTTACTTATTGTTCCAAATGTAAGTCTTTCTTTATTGTTAACCATAAGCCATTTATAAATGACTCCGTTGTCAAAAGTTAAATTAACATTTATTCCAACACTTAATTTATTTCCATTTTTTTGCTTGAGGTTGCCTATAATTTTTTTTGGACAATCAGATTCTGTTAGATTTTCATATTTTTCAATAATTTGTTTAGCGGTAGCTGTATCAAAAAGATTTTCAACGTTAGAGTCTTTTATCTCAGTTTCTGAAAAACCTGATATTATAGCTATAGCATGATTGGTCTCTTTAACAGAGAAATCTTCATTAAGAATGATAAGGCCTTCCTGGCATTGGGATAAAAAAGATTCAATAAATTTCAATCTATCACGACCTTATACTAAATATAAGAAGAATCTCACAACTCAATGTTCACAAAACTTTTTCAAGTTGTAAGATTCATCTTTAAAACTTGTATTTTCAAAAAAAATGTTTTCTCAAATACAAGTTTTTTAATAGGCTTTATTTTATCAAGCCTATTGTCTTCTTCCAAAAATTCTTAGAACAAACAAAAAGATATTTATAAAATCAAGATACAATTTTAACGCGCCAACTATAGATAAGCGCATGTAATCTGATTCATCAACATTACCGCTATAAGCCCTGCTCATAGCAAGAATATTTTGTGTATCATAAGCTGTTAGTCCAAGAAAAATTACAACACCTGCATATGAGATAAGGTAATACAAGGCTGGACTCTTTAGAAAAAAGTTAATAAGAGAGGCAACAATCAGACCAATAAGAGCCATAAAAAGATAATGACCTATTCCCTGTAAACTTCTCTTTGTTGAAAGAGCATATATACTCATTGCGCCAAAAGATGCGGCTGTAGTAAAAAAGGCAATTGATATAGTTGCACCAGTATATACAAGAAAAATACTGGACAATGTAATTCCATTTAATACTGCGTAGGCCGCAAACATTACTGTAGCAGTTACGGCAGACATATTCATGATCTGTCTGGATAAAACCATTACAAGAACAAGCTCACCTATTATAGCACCGAAAAAAAGTATCGGATTACTAAAAAAAGCCTGCATTAAAGCAAGATTACCTGAAAACCACCATGCAACAACTGCGGTTAATCCCAATCCGGCAGTCATCCATAAATAAACATTCTTTAATATAGTCCGCTCTTTAACAGCAGCAGGATTATAAACATTATCATACTGACTCATTTTGTCACTCCTGTTTATATAGAAGATTTTAGAGCCTCTTTCAAAACTTCCTAAGTTTTGAAAGAGCCCCTTTAGTTTTTTTAATATAGCTCATCTTTAAAAATACAGCTATAACAGTTTCTAAAAATGCAGAATTCCAAAATAAAATTCTATCATAAAAAAACATATCTATAAAATTACACCAATAAGAGTATTCGTCAAGTAAGTATTCTTATTTTAACATATTTTACAATTAACAATCTTTTCTATTAATGGATCCATATAATTTGAAATCGTTATTTTTTTATTGACAACTATGAAATAACCGATTTATGCTAACGTATTATTCTGGAGGGATATTATGTTCATTTTTAACACATCCGCAGGAGCAACTCCTACTGCGGTATGGGGAGTGTGGATAGCTGTCCTTGCATTACTTTTTATTGCCAATGAAATAATCAGGCGATGGAAAGCTGCTGGATTTTTCGCTTTCATCATACTGCCCATCATCATGACAGTGCTTTGGTTTACTGTTTTTAGCGAATCAACATACACAGACTGGTTTCACCTTGCAAAGGTCTACTCATCAACTGCCGGATGTATTGGATTTTGGTTGATTAGGCATTTAAAAGGTAAAAACAAAATTACCGGAAAGGAATGGAAATTATCAGAAAAAAAATGGGCACTTTGTTTTCCGCCTATCATTCTGGCAATCAATATTCTTGAAGCCTGTATCAGAGATTTTCAGGTTGGAGCACAGTACGCCGGAGGCGGAATTGCAACAGACACCGGAGCCTTTCTTCTTGGTGGAGTATGGAACTATATGAATGGAATAGCAGGAATTCTAAATATAATTGCTATTACAGGATGGTTCGGCATAGTTATACGCAAACAGACAGATAAAGATAAAAGCAAAGACATGCTTTGGCCTGATATGCTTTGGTTCTGGATAATCGCTTATGACATTTGGAACTTCACCTACACATACAACTGTTTACCAGAACACTCATGGTATTGCGGTTTTGCGCTTCTTTTAGCGCCTACTCTCTGTTCATTCACAATAGGGAAAGGAGCATGGCTACAGCATAGAGCTCAAACACTTTCAATATGGTGTATGTTTGCACAGACCTTTCCTTCATTTCAGGACAAAGGCCAATTTGCCGTTTTATCAACTTATAAACCTGGCATCTACATGTTCTGGGGATGTTTTGCGCTTGCTGCAAATATAGCATTAATAGTTTATATGATAGCTAAAGTAGCAACTACAAAGAGAAACCCATATAAGGGAGAACTTTACGTGGACAATCCACACTATATAAAAATAAAAGCATTAGCAGAATAGAAACATTAATTCATAGAGCAAATTAAGCTTGAGTCTTTTAAGTTTAATTTGCTTTTTTATATGGAGAAGCCAATGAAGCGATTTTTAATAATTATTATCCTACTTACTACAACTTCAATTCTAAGCTGCAGTTATCAGACAACATTTTCTTCAGATAACATAAATTATGACGTAACAATAACAGAAAAAAGAAATTCGATAATAATTGAACCGTCTTCAGGTGAAACATCAACAACAGGATTACTCTTTTATCCTGGCGGTTTGGTTGACAATCATGCTTACAACGATCTTCTCGCGCAATTTTCAGAAGAAGCAGGAATAAAATGTGTAGTAGTAAAAATGCCCGCCAATCTTGCAGTCTTTGCCATTAATTCAGGAATAAAAAGATGTGAAGAACACCCCGATATTGAAAAATGGATTATCGCGGGACATTCTCTGGGAGGGGCAATGGCAGCCTCAACTGTCAATAAGTACTCAGATTTTTACTCTGGTATTATTTTTATGGATTCTTATCCGGCAGATTCTGTGAGCCTTAAAAATTGGGAAGGTTGTGTATTATCACTCTTTTCCTCAATAGAGAAGATAAGCGACGAAGAAAGAATGAATAAAACTCTAAGCCTTATTCCGCCTGCTACCTGGCTTACAGAAGATGAAAGAAGTTATCCGGAAGAAAGCAGTAATTATTCTGTTATTCACTGTATAAATGGAGGCTCTCATTCTTATTTTGGTTCTTATGGGCCTCAAGATGGAGATTTTACACCTACTATAACCCGTGAAGAATTTCATGACGAAGTAGTTGATTATATGACAGAATTTTTTAGTGAAAATGGATGGGAATAGAGCAATGAGAAAAATTAAAGCAACAATATTTATTCTATTTATAATATGCAGCTCTATAGCAGCAGAAAGTCAAAATAAACAAAGCTTAATGATAGAAACAGGACTGAATTTTAGACCAGGACTTTTTTACAATTGGAACTGGGAGCCAGGCTATAACGGTTCAGCCATCACAGCAAGCTTAAATTATCAAAATAATAAATTCATCATGGGAGGAGGGCTTGAAGCTGGATACAGTTACTTGGGATTTGATATTTTTGTTCCAATCAAAACAGGATTTGTAATAGCAGAAACAGAAAAAATAGAGTTTTTAATTCAGGCAGTTATTTTACCCGGATTATTATTAACCCGGCCATATCCTTATTTTATGATAGGAATAGAAACTTCTGCTTCATTAAAATGGAACATCAATGACAAAATATCATTTTCACTGTTTGCGGGACCAAGATATACAGCAATACCTGTTTACAGTATTAATGTTGCGCCCGAAAATGAGCTGGGATTAAACGCTGGAGTATCCTCTACTTTTATTATCAATCAATCAAAAAATTAAACCGCCCTGAAAACAGAGCGGCTTGCGGCAACTTTTTATGGCTATACTTCATAGTCATGCTTTTGTATGCTTATTATATGATTATTAAATCCTTTTTTATAATCCAAAACATTATTTAATCAAATACTTTTTATTAGTTTTTATTCATATTTATACTTTTTATTCTATATTAACTTTTGTTTATACTATAATTATAGACATTTATATTAATAAGGCCATATAACTATAGTATTAATTACAACGTTTTCGTAAAATCTACCAAGATAATCCATCATTGACACCAGAATATAAGCCGGACTATCATTATTGTATGTTTGCACAAAGAGTAAAACATGAAATTATATAATTTTTAAGACCCTTTTTTATATTGGAGGAAGAATGAGAAGTCACGAAATAGATTACGAAATTATTGGCGATGATATTCAGATTGTTGAAATAGAACTTGATCCTGGCGAGGTTGTAATAGCTGAAGCAGGAGCGATGAATTACATGGAAGAAGATATAACCTTTGAATCACGAATGGGAGATGGAACAGAGGCTGATTCAGGAATAATGGGAAAACTTTTCAGCGCAGGAAAAAGAGTTCTTACAGGAGAATCGCTATTTATGACACATTTCAAAAATAGTGGCTTTGCCGGAAAACGTAGAGTAGCCTTCTCTGCGCCCTACCCCGGTAAAATTATTCCTGTAGATTTGGGGCAAGCAGGAGGACAGCTCCTTTGCCAAAAGGATGCTTTTTTATGCGCGGCGCAGGGAACAGAAGTCAGTATTGAATTTACCAAACGTTTTGGAGCCGGTTTTTTCGGCGGAGAAGGATTTATTCTTCAGAAACTACGTGGCGATGGAATGGCCTTTATTCACGCGGGCGGAACCATAATAAAGAAAGAACTCCACGGTGAAACTCTCAGAATAGACACAGGCTGTATTGTAGCATTTTCACCTTCACTTGATTATGACATTCAACAAGCAGGCAACTTAAAATCAATGGTATTCGGAGGAGAAGGTCTCTTTCTTGCTACTCTGCGAGGAACCGGAACAGTGATGCTTCAAAGTATGCCATTCGCACGACTTGCGGACAGAATAATCAGACAAATACCTGGTGGAGGAGCAAGAAGACAGGGCGAAGGAAGTATTCTTGGAACTCTGGGAAATATGCTTGACGGGGATTAATTCCCCGCCGCCTTTTTAAGAGATTCAATAAAATTATCGACATCTTCTTTTTGAGTCATCCATGAACAGATAAGTCTTGTTACAATATTGCCATCAGGTTCTGTTTCCCAACGGTAAAAGAGATATTCTTCTTCCAGAGCACTCACTACATGCTCTGGAAAAACAGGAAAAATTTGATTTGTATATGACTCAAATTTCATAGAATATCCGCATTCTTTTATTTTTTCAGATAAACGAGAGCTCATCTTGTTTGCGTGCTCTGCAAGTTGGAAATATAAACCGTCTTTGAATAATTCATAAAACTGAATTCCCATTAATCGCCCTTTTGCAAATACAGCTCCACGCTGCTTCATCAGATATTTAAAATCTTCTTCAATCTTTGCGTTGCAAATTACAAGTGCTTCACCAAACAATGCGCCATTCTTTGTACCGCCTATGTAAAAGGCATCTGCTATTTTGGCATAATCAGAAAACTTAACGTCTGATTTTTCAGAAGTAACAGCAGAACCAAGCCTTGCTCCATCTATGTAGAGAAGAAGATTCAATTCATCACAGACTGCTCTAAGAGCATAAAGCTCTTCAAGGCTGTAAAGACCTCCCATCTCTGTTGGCTGAGAAATATAAACAAGCCGTATTTTCACCATATGCTCAAAGTAATGAAGATCTACTGCTTCTCTAACCTGAGAAGGATTTAACTTTCCATCTGCTGATTCTATCGAATAAACCTTATGTCCAGTAGCCTCTACAGAGCCTGTTTCATGAACATATATATGTCCGCTTGATGTAGAAACAACAGCCTCATGCGGCCTGAGAAAAGATGATATAGCGGT
>JAQQAK010000223.1 GCA_028527945.1 Spirochaetaceae bacterium | reverse complement strand
CACCAAACAGATGCCAATCTCAGAAAAAGTTCTGGCTCAAAATCTTCGTGAACTGGAAAACGATGGTATTATTGAAAGAAGAGTATATCCAGAAGTTCCTCCAAAAGTTGAATACCGCTTAACCAAACAAGGCAGAAGTTTATGCCCTATTCTTGATATGCTTTACGATTGGAGCTGGCACGACATGAAGCAAAAAAAGCAGCCTATAGATCCTCTTGGTGAAATGTGGCATGGATATCGAGAAAAAGACGAAGACTTTATGAAAGAACCTTATAAATAATATTACTAACTAAACAGTAAGCTACCGACAAAAAAGTGCGTACTTCACATCAGCTATATCTCATGTTAAATTATAAACATACTTTAATATAATAAGGAATATTTATGACGAACTATGACAATATGCTGTCAACATATCGAATCAAGAATACTCTTTTCAAAAACAGAGTACTTGCCGCTCCGATTACTACAAACAGAATCGCAATCGATGGAGCCCCAACCCCAGAAGCTATTGATGCTTACGAAACAAAGGCAAGAGGGGGCTTTGCCCAGGTAACAATTACCGAAAGCTTTGTAGACTACGAATTTTCAGCAAGGCATGAACATGGTCTGGACCTATTTTCTCCTAATATGACAACTCATCATATGGAATCTATTGCAATTTTAACTGAAGCAATAAAGGCTCACGGAGCTATCGCTTCAATTCAGCTAAATCACGTCGGTAATGTCAATCATCCCAATACCTGTATTGATAATCGCAATCCAATAGGTCCCTCAGCATTCATGAGACCTGATGGAGTACAGGTAGATGAAATGGATGAAGAAATGATGAATAGAGTTGCTGATAATTTTGCTAATGCCTGTGGAAACGCAAAAGCACTAGGATTTGACATGATCATGCTTCATGGAGGTCACGGATGGCTTCTTTCTCAATTTATATCTCCACTATCTAATAAACGCAAAGATAAATGGGGTGGTTCACTTGAAAACAGAGCCCGCTTCCCTATGCTTGTTTTAGATAAGGTTAGAGCTGAGGTAGGAAACAATTTTCCTATTGAATTCAGAATATCCGGAGATGAACGAGTAGAAGGCGGTATGCATCTGGATGAAACAATTGAATACTGTAAAATGATCGAAGACAAAGTTGACCTAATACATGTTACTGCCGGAATTTATCATTCACATGTAGAAACAAAAGCATTTTCATCAATGTTTGACAAACATGGTTGTAATGTTGATCTTGCTGCAGCAATCAAAAAAAATGTAAAAGTACCTGTTGCTGCTGTAGGAGGGTTCAACGATCCGGAACTTATTGATCGTGTAATCGGCGAAGGAATGTGCGACTTTGTAGCAATGGGACGACAGCAATTTGCGGATCCTGACTTTGTAAAAAAGACAATACTCAATAAGGCTGATGAAATTGCTCCATGCCTCAGATGTTCATGTTTCAATCCACTTCCATCAGATCCAGATGCCAGAAACGTTGCGCTTCCATGGCATTGCGCAGTGAATCCTTTAAGTCAGAGAGAACTCAGATGGCGACAGGCTCCAAAACCACAAGCTTCAAGAGACGTCCTTGTAATAGGTGGAGGAGTTGGTGGTTTATACGCAGCAATAACAGCGGCAGAAAGAGGTCATAAAGTAACTCTGGCAGAAAAGAAAGACAGATTAGGTGGACATCTCTGGTTTACAGATACAGATACTCACAAAGGTGATTTAAGAAGATACAGAGAATCTCTTATAACCAGGGCAAAACGAGCAGGTGTAAAAATTGAGCTTGAAACAGAAGCAGATGAAGATTATATCAAATCGAAATCACCTTATGCATTAATCTGTGCTGTAGGCTCTACTCCGGCAGTGCCTCCTATACCCGGGGTTGAAAATGCAGACTTCGCTCTTAAGGTATATTCAGAACCTGAAAAGATAGGAAAGAAAATAGCTATTGTCGGTGGAGGATTAATCGGATGTGAAACAGCATTTTATTTGGCAGAGAAAGGACATGACGTAATGATTCTTGAGATGCTTGATGATATTGCAAAAGAAGCAAATGATAGTCATCGTAGAGCTCTTATTCCCAGAATGAAAAAATTATTGAACTGGAAATGTAATGTAAGAGTAACTGAGATTAAAGCTGATGGTGTTGAATATGCTGATAGTAAAGGTGAAAAAAGCTTTATTGATGCTGACACAGTACTTTACTCAACTGGAATGAGAGCTAATACAGATGCTGTTGAACGTTTTAGAAAAACAGTACCACTTTTCTTTCCAATAGGTGACTGTGTTTCAGCCAGACTGGTAAAGCAGGCTACTTATGAAGGGTTCTGTGCTGCTATGGATATATTATAGAAAAGAATAAAAAAACTCGCCTGTAAAATGCTAACAATTATTTTACAGGCAATGTAAAATTATACAGAAAAAAACAAATTATATGGTCAAATTTTGTATTTATTATAGAAGGAGATCATTTTTAATAAGGTGGGGTGTTCCCCCTCCCCACAAGAAAAAAGAGGGATGTTCACCCCAATATAAAGAGTGAACATCCCTTCTTTATTTTATTCTGCTTACGCAATTCCTAATGTCTTTCTTACAGCAGCACCGTCGAAAGCTTTAATACCAAGCATTTCTCTTGCTTCAGCAGGAGTAGCCACCTCATTTCCGAAAGCCTTAACAGCACCAACAGCACGCTCAATTAACATAGCATTTGTTGCCTTAACCTTAGTTCCATCTTCGTTAACACTGTAGACAACGTTATCTTCCATACCTACTCTAATATGTCCACCAAGTGCGATAGCTGCATACATAATAGGCATATGACCTTTACCAACACCAAACGCAGACCATGTTGATCCTTCAGGTATTTTGTCCAAAAGATAAAGAAGGTTTTCAACTGTAGCAGGCATAGCACCAAGAACACCAAGACAAAACTGAAAATGACATGGAGTTGAAAGATGACCTTTCTTTACATAGTAATTAGTAACACCAAGCATACCAGCATCAAAGATTTCTATTTCAGGTTTAATACCGCGTTCAATATAAACATCACCCAGATCCTGAAGAAACTCTGGTGTATTCATAAAAACACCAGCAGGCATCCAGTTAAAAGAACCAGCATCGAATGAACCCATTTCAATACCATCAAGAGTTTTATGGTGCTTCATTCTGATAGCATTCCCTTCAGGGTCTCCACCAGAAACTCTTCCATCACCAGAAGATGTACAGTTAATTATAACATCACAGTCTTTGTACTCACGAATAAGCTTTATTGTCTGCTTGAATTTTTCAGCATCCATTGTACCAAGACCTTCATCATCTCTCATATGAAGATGAACAACAGAAGCGCCTAGCTTCCATGCCTGATAAGCTTCTTCAGCGATTTTTTCTGGAGTTGCCGGAATATCAAAACCGGCGGGTGTAACCGCTCCGGTAAGAGCAGCAGTAATAATAGTTTTCTTTGCCATATAAAAATATTCTCCTTATTACAATATCATTAGTTACTAAAATTATATAGTTTGGCATTTAACTCGACAACTTTCATTATTGCATTTAAAGATATCAAATCTATCTATTTAAATTCATACTTATTCTTGTTCAAAATCGAACTATTCAAAATAATTTTACGCAATATTGCAAACTGTAAAGCAGGCATCACTGAAATAATAAACTCATGATGAAATTATTAAATTAATGACAACACAATTTAACTCAATCTTTCTCAATTTTGACAAATTTAAGTTCTTTATTCTTAGCTTAAAAGCTGAGGGAGTTATGGTCAAGATAAAAACTATTTTTTTATAACATCACCACATTTTATAAATAATCATAATTTTTATAAAAATCTAAATAAATTTTATTGTTTCTTAAAATTTATTTTTTTTAATTTGACAGATGCATACCTCCGTATTACCATATCAAAGGGATTTGATAGTAATAATACATTATAAATTCAATAGTATTAATTCGACACTATTAAATACAATAATGAACGTTGTAGGGTGTCATCTCATCTAATATAATTTCTACCGATAATGCTTACTATAGAAGCTTATCAATATTAAATACACTAACTTATTGAACAAAAATAGGGGGAATCTATGTCAATGTTCAAAAACAAGAAGTTTGCCGGTTATTCGGTAGTCTTCATGATTCTTGGTGTCTTGTTTATGTTTTTCTACTCAGGACTCCAGAATGACCATCTTAATGTTCTAACACCATATCTATCAGAAAAATATGGATGGACAAATATGCAGATAACCAACCCGGTTACTTGGGCTGGTATAGCAGTTATCTTTGCCTATCTTATTTGTGGAGCTGCCTTTGTAAAAATTGGTGTAAAAAAGATTTTGGTTCCATGTCTGATTGTATTAGGTCTTGCAACAATAGGAATAGCCTTAGCAGGTGACAATTATGGTCTTTATGCTGTAAGTCTTTTTCTTGTTAGACTTTTAGTAGTACCGCTGCAAATGGGTGCATTCATGCTTTGTGCTAACTGGTTCATCAGATACAGAGGAAGAGTTATGGGAATAATAACTGCAGGAAGCCCCTTGTTTTCTGTTATCGGTATTACAGTTCTTACTCTTCTTGCAAACAGCGTTGGCATCAAGCAGGGATATATTGTTCTTGGAATCATCATTCTTGCAATGACAGTTATTACAATCTTTTTTATAAAAGATTACCCTGAAGACGCAGGACTTTTTCCTGACGGCGCAGAGACTGCTCCTAAGTCAGAAGCAGATGTAGATCTTAAAGAAATTACAGTAAAAAAACTTCTAAGCGAAAGTAGAGCTTGGCAGCTAATAATCTCTTACGGAATCCTTCAGTTTGTTATTATGTGTATGATGTCTTTTATGGCTGTTAGATATAACTCCCTAACTCCAGAAGGTCATCAAGGACCTCCTCTTTTCGTACAGGCTCTTCCATATCTTTCAGCTGGTGCAATTGCTGGTATACCAATGAGTTTTGTATTAGGATGGATTGATGATAAGCTTGGTTCAATTAAAGCATCACTTGTACTAAACCTTCTTTTCTTCATTGCTGTTATCCCATTAGCAATAATGCCTGTTGGTGGAAACAAAGTACTAATGATTGTTTGGGCATTTGGTGTAGCATGTATGACAGGTGGAGTACCAACTATGCACCCTTGTGTAACATCTTACGTATACGGCCGACAGCTTTATCAATCAGCCAACAAATGGATAATGACTATTCATGCCATTCCTATGGCTTTCTCTGTTGCTTTCATGGCTTCAATGAATGATGCAGGAAAACTTACAATGGCATACTACATACTTATTGGTCTTCTCATTGTTTCATTCATTACAATTCTTACAATGCTGAAAATACCTGATGCTAACGCAGCTGACCGTGATTATGGAGCAAAAGCTTAAACATAAGTGCAGTCACACATATTAGTATTATAAGACTTTCAGGACTTGCGCGATTTTTAATGGTGCAAGTCCTCTTGTGTTATATAGAGTAATAAAAAAATGAGTTTTAAGAGATTCAATTTGAATAATAATTTTTTTATACTCTTTTCCAAATAAAGATAATAATTAAAAACCCCTAATAATCATTATTTTATGTTATTAGGGGTTTCGTAAATTACATAAGGAGAGTAAATGAACAATCAGTATAGCGATTTACTTAAACCTATTACGGTAGGAAGAACAACCTTTCGTAACAGGATATTTACAGCACCAATAGGGCTTCACTCAGTGCAGGGAACAGAACCCTACCCTACAGAAGCAGTAATGACACATTACGCAAACAAAGCAAAAGGTGGAGCCGGATGTGTAACCTGCGGCGGAGTTAGTATTTTCCCAAAAGTTGGAGAAGACGACGGACACGGAACATGGGATGTTTATAAACATTCAAACTTAAACTATCTAGCTCAATTATCTGAAAGAATACATTTTTACGGCGCAAAAGCATCAATGGAACTTGGAGTTGCCGGTGTTGTCGGCGGTGAATACGGTGTAAGTGACGGTGTCATTCTTATGGCAGGCAACCCTGCAAAAGAAATGCCTGAATCAGAAATGGAAAGAATAGCTGAAGGCTATGCAAATACTGCTGCAGCGCTTAAAGAAGTAGGATTTGATATGGTTCTTCTTCATTTTGGTCACGGCCTATTAGTAGGACAGTTTCTGTCTCCTGCTACAAATAAAAGAACCGATCAATATGGCGGCTCTGCGGAAAATAGAGCACGTTTCCCAATGATGATAATTGATCGTATTAGAGAAAAGGTTGGAAAAGATCTTTTAATCGAAGTGAGAATTAGTGGTTGTGAATATCAAGAAGGCGGAATAGAGATCGAAGACGCAATCAAATTTACCAAAATGATTGAAGATAAAATTGATATCATTCATGTTTCTGCTGGAGTTCACAACCCAGAATATATGACTGTAGTTCACCCTTGCGGATTCAGACCTCATATGCCTAATATTCCACTTGCAGAAAAAATGAAAGCTTCAGGAGTAAAAATTCCAGTAAATACTGTTGGTGGAATTCAGAACCTTGAAGATGCTAACAAAGTAATTGCTGAAGGCAAAACTGACATAATAGCAATGGCAAGAGGTATTATTGCAGAAACAAACATTGGAGAACTCGCTTACCAAGGCAGAGGTGAAGATGTTAAACCTTGTGTAAAATGTATGAGATGTCATGACAGCGCTGTTTACGGCCATCATTTTTCATGTACAGTTAACGCTGAAATAGGTCTTGAACACAAACTACCGCAAATAGCAAAAACATCAGCAGACAAAAAAACTATTGCAATAATTGGTGGAGGACCTGCAGGTATACAGGCAGCATTAAAATGCGCCGAAATCGGACACTCCGTAACCCTATATGAAAGCAACAGTTATTTGGGTGGGGCTCTTAAATTCTCTGAATTTGTAAACTTCAAAAAAGATCTTTGCAAATATAAAAATTGGATTGGAGAACAGGCTCTAAAATCTAGTGTAGATGTAAAACTAAACACAAAGGCTACACCTGAAGATATCAAAGCAGCAGGTTATGACATTGTAATAGCAGCTGTGGGAGCAGAACCAATTGTACCTCCAATACCAGGTATCGACACTGAGAACGTTGTTATGGCACTTGATTCTTATGGAATTGAGGACAAACTCGGAAACAATATAGCTATTGTCGGAGGTGGTCAGGTAGGTTGTGAAACAGCTCTTCATTTAGGACGCATGGGAAGAAAGATTACACTCATTGAAATGAGAGAAGCTCTTGCCCCAGACGCATCTCAGACACATAGAGATGAAATAATATGGGAGCTTAATCATTGTGAAAATATCACAATAATAACATCAGCAATGTGTAAATCTATAAACACTAATTCTGTAGTATATGCTGACGCAAAATATAATGAACACACAATTGAATGTGACAAGATAATAGTTGCTGCAGGTATGAAATCACTAACAGCTTCAGCTGAAGTTTTTAGAGAAACACCAAAAGAGCGCTTCTACCTTATTGGAGACTGTTCAAAAGTAGCAACAGTTGAACAGGCTGTAAAGAGCGCATATTACACAGCAGTTAACATATAATTTTTTTAAGCAACAAAAAAATGACAGAAAATTTTAACAAAAAAATAATGGCCGTTTCCAAAACGGCCATTATCATGAATTTATTCAATAGTTTGTATTCGCTCTGTAGTATTAACACATTTACCACGTCAATAGCTCATTCAAAGCTATTTAGCATAAAACTCAACTATATTTTCATGTTCCATAAATCTCTGTCTTTTTTAATCAGGTAAATCTCAGAAAATTATCTTTAGAGATTTACCTAAAACATTTATCAACAATTTATTTTAAAATCATTTCTTTGAAAAAGAAATGACGCATATTTTTTTAGATGGAGGACTCTATGGAGTTGAAAAAAAGACGTTGGATAGTACTGATAGCCAGTTGTATTATCAACCTTTGTATCGGAACAGCCTACGCCTGGAGCGTTTTTGGTAAAGCTTGGGCTTTACTACTTGGTGTTCAAACTGCTATAGCCTTTACCCTGAATAACTCAGTTGGTCCTATTACCATGATTTCCGGTGGAAAAATCAATGACGTTTTAGGTCCTAAATGGGTTGTATTTGCGGGAGGCCTTATATTTGGTGGAGGAAGCTTGATAGCAGGTATTTTCCACACATTCACCTCATTGTTTATCGGCTATGGTATTATGATGGGACTTGGAATGGGTCTGGTTTATGGCTGCACTGTAAACAATACAGTAAAATTATTTCCTGATAAACGAGGACTTATTGGTGGCTTAACAACAATGGCTTACGGACTAGGTTCAGTTATATTAGCTCCTGTTGCAAGATGGATGGTTTACGACAAATTCGCAATAAAAGATGCCGCCGGAGCAGTAACAACAAACGGCATAACATCTACTTTCATTGTTCTTGGAATAGTTTATATGGCAATTATTTGTATTGGCGCCTTCTTTACTATAAAGGTTCCGGAAAATTATCAGCCAGAAGGATGGACTCCTCCACCGCCAAAACCGAATGTGAGAATTCCCAAGGACAAAAACTGGAAAGAAATGCTTGCTGACCCTGTTTTTTATGTTATGCTTTGCATGACACTATCAGGAGCTTTCTGTGGACTTATGCTTATTTCTCAGGTCTTTGCCATTGCTACAGATCAAACAACATTTGCAATGACATCAGTGGCTGCCGCAAATATCGTTATGAGCCTTGCTCTCTTTAATGCTTTTGGAAGAGTAACTAGTGGATGGATATCAGACAAGATAGGCCGTATAAATACTTTAACAATTACACTTTCACTTGCGGCCGTAGGATTATTACTAATCTTCAGCAGTGCATCAGCAGAAGCAGCAAACAACAGCCTCTTTACAGTAGGTGTATGTATGGTTGGTTTTGCCTTTGGTTCTACAATGGGAGTTCTCCCGGGGTTCACAGCAGATCAGTTTGGATCTAAAAATAATACTATGAACTTTGGTATTATGTTTATAGGCTTCGCTCTTGCTGGAATACTAGGACCTATGATTATGCAGAATATGAAACCTACTCCAAAAACCTTTTCAAATGCTTCATATATAGTAGCTGTTGCTTTTGCCGTTTTCGGAGTTATTATGAGCTTTGTTTTTAGAGCAATGACTAAAGAAAAGAGTAACTAAACTATAGACGTTAAATATTTTAATACCAGATAACAAAGCAATAATTTATCTTTAATTCTGACGATAAATATGCTTGTTATCACATTAACTTTCAGTATATTCTGATTACTATTAAAACAATCATACTGAAAATGTTAAAACAACATCCCTCTGGAGCAAGTCTCCGAGGAATGTTGTTTATTTTTAATTAATTTAAACAGTTAGTTTTAACATCTTACAAAAATATATTCATTCAAACTTGATAATTAAACAGTAAAAAAGAAAGTTATTAATACCTCTTGACTAATAAAAATTGATCTATAATATTGAAGCTTGAATCGTCAATAATGACTCTTGTGTTATAAGCTTAAGCTGATATTATAACATTTAAGGTATAGTAATCAAATTATTTTTTTAGGAGTATAATAATGATTAAAGCAAATTATGAATCAGATGCTGGAAAAAGAGAAGAGATTTCTCACGAAGAACTCTACACTATTCCACACAAACCTTTCGAAGAGTACTCTGAGATACTTAAAGACTGTATCAAGATGAAGAGAAAAAATGGTATTCTTGAAGCCAAGATGCATACAAACGGCGGACCTGTACAATGGGGAGCTGAACTTCATCAGGGTCTTCACTACTTCTTTGACTGGGCAGGAAGAGACCCCGACAATGAGGTTATAATTCTTGGTGGTATTGGTCCTGATACTTTTAAGGGAATTGGTCGAATAAACAAAAAGACTGGCGAATGGATGCCAGCTCGAGAGTTCGGTTCAGAACCAGAAGAATCATGGAAAATGTACAACTACCAGTACTATGATGGAACAAACGACATTGAAGGCCAGATCTTTGATGTAGAAGTTCCTACTATCGGTGTTTGGGCCGGTGCAACTTTCCACTCAGACCTTGTTCTATTCAGTGATATCACAATAGCTACAGAAGACGCATGGACTACAGAAATGCACTTCAGAACAAATATGGTTCCTGGAGACGGAATCCAGATTGCATGGAGAGAGCTCATGGGTAGAAAAAGATTTGCTTATGCAGAGCTTACTGGTGAAATCATCACAGCAAGAAAAGCACTTAAGTATGGTATGATCAACGAAATCTGCAAAGACGTTGATGCTGCTTACGACAGAGCTTGGGAAATTGCTGAGCTCATTATGCATGCTGGTACAAGAGTTACAAGAAGAATGACTACTCAGGTTCTTAGAACACCATGGAAAGAAGATATCTCAAAAGAACTCAGAAGCAGCTTTGCTACAGAAATGTTTGTTACAGCTACTGACCACTCACCACATGAGGCAAAATACTGGGATGATGCTCATGAAGAAGCTGCTCTTGTTAGAGAAGCAGAAAAGCAGGGTAAGATAGTTAGACCAAAAATCAACGGTGGCCAGTTCGAAGACGAAATCAAATAATCATTTATTTGATAGTTTTCTTAGGGGATGAGGTGAGATTTCTCACATCATCCCTTTTTTTATCTTAATCTGAATGCTATTATAGCTTAAGGAGAAATGCATGGAAGCTAAACCAATTAGAAAATCAAGAGCAGTTAAATCTGTTATAGTAGGACCTCCAGACGCAAATAACCTGGGGACTATGTTCGGAGGTTATGCTATGGCATTAATTGATGAAATTGCAGGACTATCAGCTATGCGCCACGCTCGCTCTGCTGTTACAACAGCATCAACAGATTCTGTCGATTTTCTGCATCCTATCAAAATAGGTCATACAATATGTTTGGAATCATTTGTAACATGGACTCACAACACATCAATGGAAGTCTTTGTTAAAATTGTCGGTGAAAACATGCTAACAGGAGAACGAACAGTCTGTGCGACAGCTTTTCAGACATTTGTAGCACTTGACGAGGAAGGCAAGCAAAAAAAGATTCCAGCAGTCATTCCTGAAACAGATTATGAGAAAAAGCTCCACGAAACAGCTCCTGAACGAGCCAAGCAACGTCTTGAGAGAAGATGCAGCTCTAAAAAGTTTGCTAATGAGTTTGGTTTGATATCCCTTCTGGATATTTAATCAATCAAGAATAAATACTCTCATAAAAAAAAAGCCCGGTGAAAGTTAAAACACCGGGCTTTTTATTTTGTATATGGAGGCTCTTTCAAAACCACGGTTGGCTTTTAAAGAGCCTCTATTAACTTAATAAAGAGTTGTTCCGTGATCTACGTAAAGAATCTGTCCAGTTACAGCTTTAGATACATCACTTGCAAAGTACATGATTGCTTCTGCCTGATCTTCAGCCTGAGCTTCAGGAACTGTAAGATCCAAGTGTTCTGCGCATTCTGCAGCAAATTCAGCATGAAATGACTTCATTGCTTCAGGAGCATTTAAAGCAGTTGGAGTAGGTCCTGGAGCTACAGCATTACAGCGAATAGCAGTCTTAGCATATCTAAGAGCAATATTCTTTGTCATACCGTTAACAGCAGCTTTAGCAGCACTGTAAGAAATACCAGCAACACCCTGACTTCCAATAGATGAAACATTTACAATAGAACCTTCTCCAGCTTTAGACATATGCTCAAGAGCATATTTTGTCATGTAGTAAACAGAGAACTGATCTATTAAACATACAGTCATGTACCAGTCTTCAGTACAAGCATCAATAGGCATGTGCTTGTCTGCTATACCAGCATTATTTACAAGAACATCAATTCTTCCATATTTGGCAATAGTTTCATCAATAATTTTCTTACAGTCTTCCTGCTTTGAAACATCAGCCTGTACAGCAAAACCTTCACAGCCTTGAGCCTTGATTTCGTCAATAACTTTTGCATTTGCCTCTGCTCTTCTTCCGCTGATAACAACCTTTGCGCCTTCTTTTGCAAAAAGAATAGCAGTTGCGCGTCCAATACCGGAATTTCCACCAGTGACAATTGCAATTTTATTTTCTAATCTTCCCATATTATTAAACCTCTGTAAAAATTAATTTAGTTGGCTAATTATATACCATGCTTCAATTTAATGTTATATCATTTAACGACATAATAATATCGTTTTTATCCATTAATATGGTGTAATATTTCGTTACACAAAAGCAAACTTTAGCTCTAATATCCTCCCCTACCAGCAAACATAAATCTATTATATCATGCTCTTATTTGGAACGATAAACAGCAGTTTGTCTTGAAATAGCTACAATATTTCCATCTGAATCAGTTACAATTCCGTCTTCCTGTAATATTCCGTCTGTTATGTAATTTGTTCTAAAATCAGACCATAAAACATCTACTTTAGGATTATGAGTAATATATACGGACATCTCAAGAGTCGGAACCCAGGCAGATGCACCAAGAGAAGAAAAAATAGCAGGAGGAAAACAATCTACGGCCATATTTGCTGCAAATAGATCAAAATCACGCGGCTCTCGAAAACGACACCACCCCCTAACATTGGAAGGCTTTTTAAGTTCTCCCTGCATCCAGCTGGCTGTTGCTGGATCGATTCTAACATTTAGAGAGTCATACATTGTTGTGACGCCAGGACGCGACATTTCTATACAGTCTTTTTCAAGAGCAGAAGGATGATAATCTTGATTAGATGCAAGATCTTCTGTATTTCCAGTTTTTTTTGAAAGAGTGCAGAAAGTTCTCAGCACTTTTTTATCATTCTGAATAAGACTTACTTCAAAGCGATCAAAATTACCTGATTTAGACAATTCTTCTATTTGTACATCAATGATTCCTGGCTGTGTTCTATCAAGATAGTTAGCAGTTATCAACATACTTCCTGTTTTTTCACTAAAACAAGATGCAGCCTTGGCAGCTAAAGATAACAAGAAACCACCGTTAAGATTACCTCTATGCGACCAGTTATCGGCGACTTCTGCTCTAAGATAATTCTTCTTAATTTCTTTTAATTCCAAATCGTTATCAAAAATATGCATATGTATTCCTATTCATTATTGTTGTTTATAACCTTATCATCTTGCTTATAATTAATTTCATATCGTTTTATTACTGCTAACTATCACTTTTTGAGATCACTACTCTTTTTTACTTGCATTCTAAACACATTCATTCTAAAATATTATCTATTCATAACTTTATATTATAAGCGGAGGCTATAAATGATTAGACCAAATTACGAATCTGATGCGGGTAAAAGAAAATTTACCCCACATGAAGAAATGGGAACAATTCCCCACATGCCTTTTGAAGAGTATTCAGAAAAGCTAAAACATTGTATGACAATGAAGAGAGAAAACGGTATTCTTGAAGCAAGACTTCATACCGATGGAGACTCAATGAGATGGGGAGCTCCTGCGCATCAGGGACTACACTACTTCTTTGACTGGGCTGGTCGAGATCCGGAAAATGAAGTAATCATCCTTGGTGGAACTGGTAAAGACTTCATCAGATCTATGGGTAGACCTGATCCTAAGGACTCAAGTAAAGATCCTGAAGCAACAGAATTCAGCTCAAAAGAAGATGAAGCATGGAAGATGTATGAATACCAGTACTATGATGGTATAAATGACATTGAAGGTCAGATTTTTGATGTAGAAGTTCCTACTATTGGTGTTTGGAACGGTGCAGCATTTCACACAGACCTTGTTCTTTACAGTGACATAACTCTTTGTACAGAAGATGCATGGACAACAGAAATGCACTTCAGAGTAAACATGGTTCCTGGTGATGGTATCCAGTTTGCATGGAGAGAGTTGATGGGTTATAAGAGATATGCTTATGCTGAACTTACAGGTGAAATCATTACAGCTCGTAAGGCTCTACAGCTTGGTATGGTTAACGAAATCTGTGAAGACACTGAAGCATGTTACAAGAGAGCTCACGAAATTGCTGAGCTTATCATGAGAACAGGTTCTCGTGTTACAAGAAGAATCACAACACAGCAGATTAGAGCTCCTTGGAAAAAAATCATTGCAAGTGAAGCAAGAAACGCTTTCTCTACAGAAATGTTCGTAACAGCTACTGAGCACTCACCACATGATAACTACTTCTGGGACTGGGCACATGAAGAAGCTGAACTTGTTAAGAAAGCTGAAAAAATGGGCAAAGTTGTTAGACCTAGAGTTAACGGCGGTCAGTTCGAAGACGAAATCAAATAGATTAACTTCTAAAGACTACTTTTTTAGTAGTTTATCAAAAGATTTGTTTGCTTATTGCTTATAAGTAATAAGCAAACCCCAAAAACTTCTAATAATCATATTTATGTTTATTAGAAGTTTCTATAATTCATTTTAAGGAGGTTTTCCATGGGAATTGGATCCTATGATGCTTATGTCGAAAGACTTAAGAAAATGAAACCCAATATATATGTAAACGGAAAAAAACACGGAAGAGATGAAGACTTCTTAAGAGGCGGCTTGTACGTAATAAAGCAAACTTATGACTGCGCAAATGATCCTAAATACGAAGATGTTTGTACTGCAACCTCTCATATAACAGGGGAAAAGATTAATCGCTTTACCCACATACATCAATCAAAGGAAGACCTCCTGAACAAGCAGAGAATGACAAAACTTCTCTGTCATAGGGTTGGAGGCTGTATTCAGCGCTGTATGGGTACTGACGCAATGAATGCGCTAGCTGTTGTAACTTACGACTGTGATCAGGCAAATGGTACAAAATATCATGAGAGATTCAATAAATATCTTGAATACTGCCAGAAGAACGACCTTACTTGTAACTGTGCCCAAACTGATGTAAAAGGTGTAAGAGGAATAAGACCTCATGAACAACCAGATCCGGATCAATATCTCAGAATAGTAGATGTTAGAGAGGATGGTATTGTTGTTAGAGGCGCTAAAGTCTGTAACTCAATTGCACCTTATACCGATGAAATAATTGCTCTTCCAACAAGATTCATGGGAGCAAAAGATGCTGCCTACGCGGTAGCCTTTGCACTTCCAGCAGATTGGGATGGTATTAAAATCATGGGTCTTCCTGGCCTTCAGGCAAAAAGAACAAAACTTCAGGCTCCTGTAGCAGAAGTCGGTGATGTTGAATCAATGACAATATTTGATGATGTTTTTGTTCCAAATGACCGTATATTCTTAAACGGTTTGGAAAATCCAGATGCTGTTAAATTTGCAGGATACCTTGCGCTTATGTTCGCTCATTTTCATAGACACTCTTACACTGGATGTAAGGCTGCTGTATCAGAAGTACTTGCTTCACAAGCAACTTTAGTAGCAGATGTCAATGGAATCCTAAAGAAAGATCATGTTCAGGAAAAGATTTCACATATTATCGGAACTGCTGAATTGGTTTTTGCGGCTGGTGAAGCAAGTGCTCATCGTGCTGTAAAATTCCCTAACGGTTCATATGTTCCTGATGAAATCCTCACTAACGCAGGAAGAAGACTTGCAGGAAGTGAGATTTATAATGAATATTCAATACTTGCTGATATTGCAGGCGGTATGTCTGCATCTCTGCCGACTGAAGAATCATACTATGATCCTGAAACAGCAGAGCTTGTAGCTAAATATACAAAACGTAATCCGGAATACTCCGCAGAAGACGCTCATAGAACCTTCAGAATGATGGAAAACAAACTCTGTTCACCATTTTCAGGAGCAGAAATGGTCGCTGGAGTACATGGAGGCGGTTCACCTATTATGGAAACAATCACAATGATGAGCCGTTACGATCTGGAGCCATTAAAGGATATTGCGAAATATCTTGCGGGTATCAATGAAGATATCCCTCGATATGAGCGTCCTACAACAACTCCTAGAGCTATGCTTGAAAAATTTAAAAAAACTGAGAAATAATTTGCTGTACCATTTACCCGTCCGGAGTTTCCGGACGGGTAAACCCTTATCTAAAATATCTTGACTAAATATCAAATCGCAGTCAGTATTTACTTTTTATACGGCAAAATAGGATGGTAAAAATCTTTGAAAATCTCGCAGATACAATGTTTTATGGAAGCTGCTAAATGTCTAAATTTCACAGAGGCTGCAAATAACCTAAAACTATCTCAACCCGCTTTAAGCAAACAAATAGCATCTCTTGAAGCTGAAATAAATGTGCAACTATTTTTAAGGATGAAAAAAAGGGTATTTCTATCTGAACCAGGCAAGGTTTTCTTAAAAGGTCTAAAAACTATCAGCAAAGACTATGAAAAACTTATCACAGATGTAAACATAGCCAATGAGAATGCTACTAAAACTTTAACAATAGGTTATCTTGAAGACAGAAGTATAAGTCCAAGATGTTCTGAAGCTATTTCAACCTTAACAGAAAAATATCCAGATATTTCAGTTAGAGTTGAGCAATACAAACTTAGAGAGTTACTACATAAACTTGAAGAAAAACAGGTGGATATCTGCTTCACACTAGAATTTGATATTGATAAATACCCCAACATTGCGCATAAAGTGATGGAAAAAACAAAAAACTACCTTGCGATTCCTTCAAACCATCCAAAAGCCGACAAGCAAACATTAAGACTATCTGATTTTACTGATGAAACCTATATTACATTATCTCCTGATGTAAGTAATGATGTTGTAGCACGCCTTACGGAGTCCTGCAGTGAAGCTGGTTTCAGTCCTAATTTAAAGTTTGCGCCAAGTCTAAGAACTCTGGCGCTATGGGTTGAGGCAGGGTTAGGAATATCAGCTTTAGATAAAGGTTGTTTCCTTTATAACAATCCACGTATCAAATTTTTATCTTTACCTGAAATTCATACGATGAACTCTTTAATAGCCTGGAATAAAGACCATCTTACAGACTTAAGCGCAGCATTTCTAAATATAGTATTATCAAATGGTTCTTCCAACGAAATAACAACAATCAAGAATTAACAGCCTAACTCACTCAGGTCTCTGTTCTTTAACGGCCTCTATCAATAGTATTACAATCTTTGCATATGACTCTCTTACTTGTCTAAAAGCAGCAAAAGCGTCTTCAAAACCTTTTGTCTTTATATTTTTGTCTGTAAGAACTATTAATTCATGAAAGAGTTTATGTTCATTATATATTTTATTTCTCGAAGCCTTACTAATACTATCTTGCCCATTCTCTTTTAGCCATTTTCCGACACCGCAATTCTCATAATCAGCAGCCTTAACACTGTCAATTGTACCACCTTCATCAGGAGCAACCATTCCTCTTATTGCGGCACCAGTTATTTTCACCCATTTTAATAAATCAAAAATAAGTGTCATTAATTCATAATTAAGTTTATTATAGCCAGAAACATTTATATCTGGAATGATCTTAAAATCCTGAAGGTTATTTTTTACATCAGCAAAGTTGTTATCATTCCAATCAATCATACTTATAGTATCATTCAGTGTTCTTATTATATCTTCAGCTCTTGAGTTTATTACACTTACTTCATTACTAAGACGCAAATAAGAATCTTTTATTGTAAGCATTGACATATTAATATTATTTGAACTTACCTTAACCTCACCTGCCCCTGTTGTTATTTTTTCACAACTTAAAGTTAATTCATCTGATGATTCTTCAATTTTATTGCTATGTTCTACAGCACCAACTGTCCCTTCGCGTATATCATTAAAAGCGCTGACAAAATCATCAACATTTGTTGAAATATCATTCAACGCTAATTCATTCTCATTACTTGTTAAAATTAATTCTTCAGTACTTTTCTTAACACTTTCAAGATTATTCTGAATAGAAGTTGAGTTTAAAGAAGAAGATTCCGCAAGCTTACGTATCTCCTGCGCGACAACAGAAAACCCTGCCCCCTGAGCTCCAGCATGAGCAGCTTCAACTGCAGCATTAAAAGCCAAAAGATTTGTCTGAGATGCAATATCATTAATAACAGTGGTTATATCCATAATATCATTAACTTTATTCGAGATCTCTTCAATCATCAAATTTGACTTCTTTATCTTTTGCTGTCCACTTGAAA
Source organism: Spirochaetaceae bacterium (assembly GCA_028527945.1). Lineage (GTDB taxonomy): Bacteria > Spirochaetota > Spirochaetia > UBA9216 > UBA9216 > Thalassospirochaeta. Next base: position 6,118 of record JAQQAK010000223.1, on the reverse strand, counting down.
CCTTTTCTCTTAATGAAGCTTGTACTTCTATTTGAGTTGTAGAAATATCAGATATCTTTTTAATGCTTTGCGCCATATGTTCAGCAGCAATAGATGCACGGCCTACAGACTCAGTCTGATCATTTGTGTGACGTATAAACTCATCAATAATAGATAGTATTTGAGAAGTAGCTGAACTAACCCCCTCTATCTGATCTTTCAAGATTTGCATTTCGTCCAGAATTCCTGTAACGTCCCTAATGATTCCATCAGCAATTTTCATTCCATCATCTGAATGATCCTTAACGACTTCCTCAATAACTTTTACACTTCCTAGTGAATTTCTGCTATCTGTAAACAGAACATTTAAATCATTAATAAATTCACTTTTTGCATTGTTCTTTACTTTTTCATTATTTTTCATAGTAATCTTAATAATTAAATATGCAGCAACAAAACTTGTAACCAGAGAAACAAGTACTTTTACAACAATTCCTGTAGGAATAAAAAATTGTATTGCTGATAATATAAAGATAATAATTACTATGAATAGTTTTACAGATGCCCTTTTCATAATCTATCTCCTAAAAAAAATAGAGGCCGCAAATTCTTAACAAGAATATTACGACCTCTATAATAACACAAAATAAGAACCTTAGAAGGGATAGCTTCTTACTTTTTATTCACTTCAGTTTTTCGGAACCTTTCAAGCATAGCACGAGGAGTAGCTGTTGCTCTCTCATATCGTGGCATTTTTGCTCCAGGAACACCCGCTAAAAATTTAGCCATTTCTTTCAAAGGCTCAAGATCATAGCGGCTCATCATTGTAATGGTTTCCATCAATGGAGAGCCACCTCCATGTACACCAGCAACGGCCATTGCACCTTCAAAAGCATCACAAAGTTTATTTTCCATCATTCTCATAACTCTGTGAGTATCTTCTGCTGAGTACTCAGGATTTCTTACTAAATATTTGTTACAGAGATCACAAGTCTCAGGTGCGTAAAATGATTCTTCAGTTGGAAGAGATGCCGCAACACCACCTGTAAGGTCTGCAAGTGTTTCATATTCGTGGTAGATTTTTTCTCCCGCAAGTTTTCGTCCTGCGTTTGTAAGAATCTCATCAGGAACCCATGAACCATTAGGAAATTCAATAGCACGAAGTGCTGCTGCCTGACCTGCTGCAAATACAAGTTCTGCTGTTGTGATGATATCACAGATTTTCTCTCTAACATGATGCTCTTTAGCAATGTCATTTACATCAGCAACAAGAGCTGCCTGAGCTGCAAATACTTCTGAAACAGCTGCCTTACATCCTGTATATGAATGTCTATGAAAGTGTGCAAACATAAGAGCTAAGTAACCAGCATATTGAAGTACATCTGGATGCTCAAAACCATTCATAAAGAGCCTGTCTTCAGGAATAAAAGTATCATCAAAGATTGTTAAAGATTCAACGTCACCTACATTTGCGAAAGGTGCTTCGATATGCTTTCTTTTATGGTGTTTACCAGGTAAAGCCATTAACTTAACACCGTCCCAGTCTCCAGGAATAGCAAAAGCTACAGCATAAGCTTCATCTCCGCGTCCCATAAACTTTGTAGGAGTAACAATAATCTCATCTACATATGGTGCGTTTGAATTACAGATCTTTGCTCCACGAACAATAACACCTTTACAAGGTTTTCCATCAACGCCAATACCGTCTACATCAGTTTTAACAATTCTAACAAACTGATCTGGATCCGGCTGCATGTGAGCTCTTTTATATTTTGGATTTCTTGATCCTTTAACATCTGTCTGAGCACAGTTTGCTACAAGGTCATTTTCCTGAGAATATTCAAGATATTTATTGAATCTCTCATGGTATTTTGTTCCACAAGCTGCATCGACATCATAAGTAACAACTGCAAGGGCGTTAAGAGCGTCTGTTCCCATACATCTCTGTGTACATCCACCTACTCTATGACACATAACTCTTGTCATAAGCTGCTTTTTAAACAAGTCATCCTGTGTTCTATGTATATGTGTCCATCTACTAATTTTCTTACCAGTTAAATGTGATGTTGCTGTACAAAGATCTTCGTACTCAGGATCATTTTCGTAATCGTATGTTTGTTTCATAACATAGCAACCACCATCAATCCAATCGCCGGATCTATCGACTTTTTTTCCATCGATATATACATTTGGCTTCATCTTTAGTAGACGTTCTTTATATTCTTCATATGTACCTATCGCCATACCGTTCCTCCTAAATAAAATACTGTACCATTTAGAAATATACTATTTCAGTAAACATGAACCGTCAACAATAATGTAAACTATTGATATATAAAGGTGTAAAATTGATAGCTTAAAAGGTTTTTTGAAGTAAAGCCCAATTTTTTAACAAAATACAAATAATCTTACGATATTTTACCGCTCTCAAACTCATATATATGTCAAATATAACAGATTGAAGTAATTCTTACGCATAAAATGATATTTTTATATAGGATTTTTAACAAAAATAAGCAAAATTGCTTCATTTGCGCATACAAATTAACATGTATGCGTAAATTTAAAAGCAAAAATTTTAAAAATAAAGTTTATTAATCAATGGTTTCATCAGTTGAATCAAAATTAAAAACAATTCCGGCTGAAATCTGTGTTGAAGTATTAATCCACTCTGATGGCCCGAATGTTAAATCCTGTTTTGCTTCTAATGAAAGCTGCATATTTGGATGCAATCTATAACGCATGCCTACTTTAAGATAAGGACCGAGATGATAATAAAAATTATCATCAAACAAGAATTGAGAAGATAATCCAACACCGCTAATTATCGTAAAGTTTGCGGGAATAGGAAAAAGAAAAGTAACACCCAAATCTATAGGTATATAAAAATAAGCGTTGACATTATTATATGAGGTGGTTTCTGTTCTTATTCCGAATGCACCTGCAATAGAAAATTCCAGATTATCCTGTAACGGGATATAAGCTCCAGAATTTACAACAAGGTAAGCATTATCGTAATTAGGAAATACAACACCCATTTTAAACGGAATAAGCGGCGAAGCGGACAAGCTCATAGCTATGGTTGATGAAAATAAAACAAGAATAAAAAAAAACTTCTTCATTTGTTACTCCTAAACATAGATTATTTATTCTTTCGGCAAAAAAGAAGGCAGACTATATAGTAATAAGTTCAGAACTTTCAGGAGATTCCATATTTATGTGAATTAATGTGAGAACATCTTTTTCACATGCTCTGTAACTACATCATCGATATGTAGCCAGCTCAAGGGCTGAATTATAGGGTAGCACATGAAAAAGAAAAACAGCATTTTCCATAGAATCCTTATTGGTCAAAAACTCAAAATACTCTTTTATTTTATTCCATTTTCATTCGTGTTCACTAACAGGAAAGGTTCGCCTTCCTTCTTCAAGACTGACACAGCCTATATCAGTATAGCGAGAGACATCATAGCGTTCCCAATCTTTTAGTAAATAAGTAGAGGTTGGATATAAATATTCGAAGCTCAGCATAATTCTCAAACTGCATTACTTCTTAAAGGATCTCTCCGGTTCTTTTTATAATCTCTTCCGCTGACAATTCTGGCTCAGTAAATAGCGCAGATAGTTTATATAGGGCATCAAGTTCTTTTTCTCTTTCATGGAGCTGGCTTTTTATATTTCTATGTTTTTATTCATTTTCTATCTTATTCCCGAAATTACGGTGAAAATAATATAATATGAAATTCTCTGGTATTTATAAAATGTTTGCTTTATATGATAAAAATATGCCTTAACGTGCTATACAGTCGCTTATGATTTTAGTTATTATTCGTCCGGGAGGCTCCTTTGGTTTGTTTTTGTGGTTAAAAATATTTTACCCTAGGTTACCTCATTTTTATATCCCTACTCCTTATTTCCTCTTTGTGTAGCTTCTCAGACTTGAACTCGGGAGAATTAAACCTCATCTAAAGACTAAGTACTTTTAAGTCTCAGTATAGACTACACACAGCAACACTTCAGTATTTGCTCTGGATTTTTAAAGACTTCAGAAGAACTAACTATACTCCTGAGCAGAGCTGGCTATTCTACTGGTAGACCGGACCATTTCCATTCACGAAACCCATGACGGAGGTTGTAAACCTTGGTGAAACCTGCGTCTATAAGCATCTTTGAGGCCACTGTACTTCGGTTACCTGACGCACAATAGAGTAAGATATTTTCATTCTTATATTCTTCAAGAGTTGCCAAATTTTCTTCAAAGACCTGAACCGGTAACAAACTTGCACCAGGAATATGCCCCTTCTCAAATTCTCCACGGGTTCGGACATCAATAATTATTGGTTTTACATTTTTTAGCAATTTATTTGCTTCAGTAACCGTTACTTCATTGTAATGTACATTGACAAGCTCAAGAACATGAAACACTCCATTCCTGTTACCAAGAGTGAAAGAGTAATCACCGCTTTTTTTCATCTTCACATAAGGCTTGTCTGATTCTGCTTTAGGCATGTTTTCTTCTATTTCAAGCTCTGGAACTTTAAAATCATGACTTCTGCCGTCTTCAAAATCGAAAACTATGTAGTCGCCACGATAAATTGTATATTCAAGATCCCCATTGCTGCTTTCAACCTTAAGAAGACGTAGTCCACCATCAATGGTTCCAGATATTCCAACAGTATCCTCTTCCTGTGCTCCGGCAGCTAAAAGCGGAAAAGTTATAAAAACTGCCAATAATAATATATTTAATACCTTCATAGTTTTCTCCTAAATTATTTCTTTTATATAGATTAAATAATATATAGAAGAAAGTCAAGTTTTTTAAGTAGAAGAGCCTCAGAAGAAAACTACAATGACATAGGGAGAAGGACTGTGCACTGTAAAGTATACTTCCCAAAATTTGATTAAAGATTTTTGTTGTGAAATTATCGCTACTTTGACATGTGAAAAAGAAGGTTCTTGTATAGTTGAGTAAATTGAAACTCTGGTCACCGTATCATCCAGCTCCCTTGGTCCTCACTTCATACTCTTTAAAAGAAAAAAATAACCGCACAGATAAATCTGCACGGTTATTTTTATCGTGCTGGGCAGATTTGAACTGCCGACTCCAAGTCCCCCAGAGGGCCTTTATAGCTTTTCAGAAGATATTATAAAATATCATTAGCGTTAATAACTATATACTGTATATAGGTTTAATAAGTAATTGTCAATTCTTATAGTATCATGTGATATCATGAAATATTAGTAAACGGATAAAAGACTTTTTTTCTGTCACTATATTCTTACACATAAGCTGAAAAGAGTTGCTATAAAAAAGCAATTATCACCTTACTTTGTTGTTCCTTGAACTTCTAGGAGGAATTTAACCATGATATGAATTTTGTTGAAACGAAACAGTTCTGCTCAAGGAAAGCAAAGCCACCCTAAGGGTTTAGCCTTGACGGATTATGTTTTTGGGTACAGGCTTAAAAGCCGCCGTGATATTAAATGTGATAATATCTTAATTCAGACATACAAGTATTTCATTTATGAATTGTTTGATAATATCAGGTGCTTTAGAAATAATATTAGTTATTGTATCGGAATCTATTTCAAAGCTGTACGCGTGGCGTACAAAATGGCGAAAAGCAAGAAATCCTTTCAACTCGTTGAAGGTCGCCTTGCTTATAACTTCTCTTTTAAGAGATTCGTTAAGAATCATAGTGTGCCAAGAGCTATTATTTGTCAATGAGATTCCCTGACTTTTTAGCAGATCTGAAAGAACTCTTTCAATGCCGTTATATAATGAGCCGAGAGATAATGAAGCCCCTCGTATTTCTATATCATCAAGTTCTTTGTTCTGATTTTTTGTGTTTAGAAGATGAATGATTTTTAATTCTTTTTCGATGTTTGAAATCTCATTGAGAATTTGTTCTTTTAGCTCCATTAAGCTACTCGTAATAGTTCGCCTGATGATTTAAGCATTTTTCCAAAACTTTCCTGAAGGGTTATATCAACAAGATCTACCGGAGTTGAAAGACGCATCATTAGTTCTCCATAAACTGAGAAGAAATTCTGAGATGTTAAGCCCTTAACAGCTATATCTAAATCTGAACCGTCATGAAAATTGCCATTTGAAACTGATCCAAAAATGTATATTTCA
>JAQQAK010000222.1 GCA_028527945.1 Spirochaetaceae bacterium | reverse complement strand
AGTGAATTTGAACTTGTTCAGCTTAATAAAAACTCTGACAACAAAATGGAAGTTTTTGAAAAAGAACTAATCTCATACCATTTGAATATATCAGAAGATGGGTTGCTCCGAGCCAGTTACAGAAATGAAGAGTTAATGCTTGACTGTATAACCAGTGGAGATGTTAAGAAACTTGATATTATTTTAAAACAGATGAATATGTCTAGTATTGGTAAAATGGCCAGGAGTGATTTGAAGCAATTGGAATACCTTGCTGTTTCAGGGGTAACCCTTGCGACAAGGGCTGCTGTAAAGGGCGGTTTAAATCCATATGAAGCGTACGAAATGAGTGATATGTATTTACAGAATCTTGAAAGATGCCGAACTTCTTCTGAATATATTCATATTAACATGCGATCAATGAAAGATTTTGCCTCAAAGGTAAAAGCTTGCAAGGCAGGAAATGAATACTCTGCCTGTGTTAAAAAATGTAGAGAATATATTACACATAGCATAAATCAGAATATAAGCATTGGACATATGGCTGCTGAACTCGGCTATAACAGAACCTATTTGTCAAAGAGGTTTAAGGCCGAGACAGGTTTTACTATTCAGCAGTATGTAATGGATGAGAAGGTTCGTGCGGCAGAAAGCCTTTTAAAATATTCTGATTTTACTATATCAGCGATTTCAGATTTTCTTGGTTTTTCTTCTCAGAGTCATTTTGGGCAACATGTAAAAAGGTTTACAGGATTAAGCCCATCAGAATATAGAAAAAAGAATAAAATAGTAGATTTTATGACAAAATAGACAACATATATAACAATAAAACAACATAAAAGATATCTCGCTTAATAATACGTGGCTTATAATATAAAGAGGAGGAGATATGCAGAGATTTAATACAGAAGAAATTCAGGAATTCGAAACAGCACATGCCGCTCGTCTTAGGAAGCTCGCGCCAGAATGTATGGTCTTGCTAAAATCGAATGGAGATTTTCCGTTAGCAAATACTGGAAAAATAGCATTGTTTGGCGGTGGAGTAAGAAGGACTATAAAAGGTGGAACCGGATCTGGAGATGTTAATGTAAGGCATTTTACTACTGTGGAAGAAGGATTTGAAAATGCTGGTTTTACTGTAACAACAAAATCATGGCTTGATAGTTATGGTGATATTATCGAAACAGCACATAAACAGTTTGTTATAGATTTGAAAGAAAAGGCCAAGGCCTCTGGTGTCCCTTCTTTTGTTATGGCCATGGGGGCTTCAATGCCTGAGCCTGATTATGATTTGTCTCTTGAAGGGGATGCTGATGTCTGTCTTTATGTTCTTTCAAGAAATTCTGGAGAAGGCTCAGACAGACAACAGGTCGCAGGAGATATCAATCTCACAGAAACAGAAATTAAGGATATAAAAGCTCTTAGTCATAAATACAAAAAATTTATGCTGGTGTTAAATGTTGGCGGTGTGGTTGATGTTTCTTCTGTTCCGGATGTAGATAATATTCTTGTTATGAGCCAACTTGGAACAGTTTCAGGTGACGCTCTTGCAGATACCGTTCTTGGAAAGACTTATCCCTCAGGAAAGCTATCGACTACATGGGCACCAATAAAGGAATATCCTTCAACAGAAGGTTTTGCTGACCCCAATGATACACGTTATAAGGAAGGTATTTATGTTGGGTACAGATACTTTGACACCGCCGGAGTTTCTCCATATTTTCCGTTTGGGTTCGGTCTTGGTTATACAAGGTTTGAGATTGAGTTCTCAGCATTTTCTGTAGAAGGCCACTCTATTAAGGTAACTGCTTCTGTTAAAAATGTAGGAAAAGTTCCGGGGAAAGAGGTCGTTCAGCTTTATTATTCTGCGCCGGAAGGTTCTCTTGATAAACCTTTTCAGGAACTTGCTGCATATACAAAGACGGTAGAACTTGCTCCAGGAGCGGCGCAGGATGTTGAACTTTGTTTTGATGCTGCTGACATGGCCTCTTACGATATAGTGAAAGCTTCATATCTTCTTGAAAAGGGGCTTTATTATGTACGCGTTGGGAATAGCTCCAGAAATACTCATATTGCCGGTGCTATAGAGGTTACGGAAGAAATTATCACACAAAAACTTATGAATGTAGGAGGCTCCCCTGATTTTGAGGATCTAAAAATAACAGCGCCTTCTTTTTCCTATACTGAAGAAGCTGAAGAAAAGGCTTCTGCTAAAGTTGTTAAGCTTGATTCAAAATCAATTAAAACAGATGTTGTTAATTATTCAAGCGCTCCAGTTCCTCTTGACGGAAATGGTTGCTCTTTTGAAGATGTAAAGAACGGTAAGGCTGCGCTTGATGACTTTGTCGCGGGGTTAACTAATGATGAGCTTGCTTATTTTTGCATAGGTGATTACCCAGATGGGGCAATGGCAGGTTCATTTGTTGGAAATGCTGCGACAACAGTGGCTGGCGCTGCCGGAGAAACTTCTTGCAGGATGAAAAACAAGGGGGTTCTTCCTCTGGTTATGGCAGATGGCCCTGCCGGACTTAGACTTTCTACTACTTATACGCTTTCAGATGAAGGCGCGCTTCCTTCAGGTGCTACACTTCCTGCTGATATGTTTGATCTTATGGATGAGGCTTCGATGAAGATGCTTGGTATTGATCCTGAGAGTCTTGATGTTAAGGCGGAAGATATTGCTGGAGAAAAATATTACCAGTATTGTACTGCTATTCCGATAGGTACTGCGCTTGCTCAATCATGGAATGATAGTTTGTGTAAGGATTGCGGTGATCTTATCGGGGCTGAAATGGAGCTTTTTGGAGTTCATTTGTGGTTGGCTCCCGCACATAATATTCATAGATCTCCGCTATGCGGAAGAAATTTTGAATATCTGTCAGAAGACCCTCTCCTGAGCGGTTATATTGCTGCAGCCTTAACAAATGGGGTTCAGGCTCATAAGGGGTGTGGAACAACAATAAAGCATTTCTGCTGTAACAATCAGGAAACAAACCGTTATTTTTCAAACAGTGTTCTTAGTGAAAGAGCCTTACGAGAGATTTATCTAAAGAGTTTTGAGGTTTGTGTAAGACATTCAATGCCTCACTCTGTCATGACATCCTACAACCTTGTTAACGGAGAACATGCTTGTAATCGCAAGGATATTATGACCTATGTTTTACGTGATGAGTGGAAATTTGATGGGTTCGTAATGACAGACTGGCTTGTTACTGGTGGAATGGGACCAAAGGGTGAAAAATATCCCTGCGCTTCAGCTGCCGGAAATATTAAGGCCGGAAATGATGTTACTATGCCTGGAATGACTTCTGATAAAGAAGATATTATGGCTGCTATTGATAATCCAGAGCATAATTATCCATTATCGCGCGCTGATCTGCAACTTGCTGCAAAGCGTGTTATTCAATTGGTATTAAAACTGGTTTAGTATTAGAAGCTCGTTCAAAACTTCCTAAGTTTTAAACGAACCTTATAAAATTTAATTATTATATGGGCAGGGCTTAAAAAGCTCTGCTTTTTTTTTAAATTACACTTACCAAAAGGATAGTAGCTGACAATTAAGTTTGTTCTTCACACCGTAAATATCCCATGTTAGAATCCTTAAAAAGAAAATGTTTTTTATAAACTATAAAAAAGTCTGTTGTGTGTATAAAAAAGTATTAAATGTTGAAAAACTTTTAAGGAGGGTTTTACTTGCAATACTATCCCAATTTATTCAAATCTATCAAAATTGGCTCCTTAAGGTTGAAGAATCGCATACAACTCGCACCCATGTCTTTTACTGTTATTAATCCAAAAGGCGGTTATTCCAAAGATAATATTGCTTTTTATGAAGCTGTTGCCAGAGGTGGGGCTGGACTTATTACTCTTGGAGAGGCAATCGTCTCTATTAAAAACGGCAAAACTCATCCGCATATGATTAGTATCTGTGATCCTGAAATCTTTTCATCTCTTGCTGATGTCGCAGAAGCAGTTCATCGACATAATGCCGCAATTTCTATTGAAATTTCTCATGGAGGAGGCGCTTTTTTGTGTCAGCCCTCATTCAACAATGGGAGAAATCCTGTCGGGCCTACCGGTTTTATTAGGGACGATGGTGTTCAGGTTGTAGAAATGGATGAAGCAATGATGAATGTGGTTGCAGATGAATTTGCGGAGGCTGCTGAAACGTTAAAAAGAGCCGGTTTTGATATGGTGCAGATTCATGCTGCTCATGGTTGGCTTTTAAGTCAGTTTTTATCTCCATTTGATAATAAGAGGACTGATAAATATGGCGGTTCTCTGGAAAACCGGGCGCGTTTTCCTATTATGGTTATAGATAGAGTTCGTGAGAGAGTAGGAAAAAACTTCCCTCTTGAGATGAGGCTGCATGGTACTGAAAATCGTGAAAACGGTTGGCAAATAGAAGATGCTGCCAGTTTCGCCAAAATGGTTGAAGATAAAATTGATTATATCCAGGTTTCTGCCGGCGGTATTTTTAGTGATGATGGCGCGCACATAATGTCTCCGGGTATGTTTCAGGAGCGGGGATGTAATGTCTATTTGGCTGAAGCTCTCAAGAAGGCAGTAAAAGTTCCTGTTGGTTGTGTTGGTGGAATAGCTGAGCCTGAGATGATGGAAGATATTATTTCTTCAGGTCGTGCGGATATGATCACAATAGGAAGGGCTTTGATAGCGGATCCTGATCTTCCAAGAAAGGCCCGCTCCGGGAAGGCTTCTGATATCCGAAGATGTTTAAGGTGCTGTGAATGCCACGGCTGGTTATATGAAAAAGGTTCTATGAAATGCGCTATAAACCCAAATGTAGGCAGAGAGTATGAAGCTCAGTTCATGATTCCTCCCGTGGGTTCTTTGAAAAAAGTTATGATTGCAGGTGGCGGCCCCGGTGGAATGCAGGCTGCTATAAAGGCAAGTGAACGTGGCCATGAGGTTTTTCTTTTTGAAAAAACAGACACCCTTGGCGGAGCTTTAAAGTTTGCTTATAAGGAACCATTTAAGAAGGATTTGGCATATTTTAATGATCAGCTTATAGACAGGCTTAATAGAAGCGGTTCAAAGGTTTTTCTTGGCACTGAAGTTACTCCTGAACTTGTAAAAGAGATTAATCCTGATGTGTTAATAGCAGCTGTTGGAGCAAAGCCTTTTATTCCAGATATTCCGGGGATAGATTTGCCCAATGTTATGTTTGCCACTGATGCCTATGGCAGAATAGATGATATTGGAGAGTCTGTTGTCATAATTGGTGGCGGACTTATTGGTTGTGAATTATCAATTCATCTTTTAGGTGAAGGAAAAAAAGTCAGCCTTGTGGAAATGTTAAATGAAGTCGCAGCAGATTCAAATCCTCCTCATAAAAATGCTCTTAATCATGCGCTTGAATCAGTTGGAATCATGACAAATACACGGTGTGAGGCAATCACTAAAGACGGTATAGCTATTGTTAATGAAAAAGGAGAATCATCCTTGTTGTCTGCTGATACAGTTATTATTTCAGTGGGGATGAAATCACTTTCTCAAGTTGTTGATGGACTGGAAGGTTTTACACAGGATTATGTTGTTATTGGAGATTGTGTAAAACCAGCAAAGATCGGGGACGCAATCCATGGCGGTTACAATGCTGCCATAGATATATATTAGGTCAAATCCCTGTGTTACAGGGGGCATTTTTTAGGGGGTATATTTAATGAAAAAAATCTGTGTTTTTCTTGCTGCGTTCTTTTTGATAGCTGGAAGTATGTCTGTGTTTGCTGAAGGGCAGCAAGAGGGTAGTTCTTCCGGAGCGCAAAAGACTATTGTGCTAAAGTATAACGATTTTAATTCGTCGGGTATTGGTCTAACAGACATGACAAAGGGAATGTTAGATGAAGTTGAGACTCTTACAGAAGGAAGAGTTAAAATTACCAGTTACTTTAACGCAAGTCTTATTAAGTATCCTGAAACATTTCAGGGAATTTGTAATGGTGTTGCTGATATTTCTTATTACATGATAGGCGGCACTCCGGGTGTACATCAGCTCAATGATGTATTTAGTCTTCCGTTTCTTGGTTTTAAAGACACTGAACAGGCTTTAAAAGTCTGGACAAAAATGTTGGATGATTACCCTGAGTTACAAGCTGAAAATGAAAAATATAATGTCCGAGCTCTCGCAATTCACCCAATGCTTGGATACCATCTTCATATGACAGATAAGATCTGCCGTACTCCTGCTGAGATGAAGGGTGAGAAAATTCTTGCAGAGGGAAATAATGCTTTTATGTTTAGTGATATGGGCGCCTCTGCCATGAATATGGGGCCTCAGGATTGGTATACATCATTGCAGAGAAATGTTGTTAACGGACATTTCACTCATTTTGTTGTTCCAATGGAATTCAAGACAGATGAGCTCTTAAAATATCATACAATGTTTGGTGATGGTGGTGCTGGATACGGAAGTATTGTTTATCTTGTCAATTTAGACAGTTGGAGCAAAATCTCTCCAAAGGATCAGGAAATTATTACTGAAGTTTTCAGAAAGATTAATGAAGAAGCTGTTAAACTTGATATTGAATTACAGGAAAAAGCATTAGCAAAACTTGAAGCTGACGGTGGGCATACAATCGTCAAATTAACACCTGAAGAGATTGAACTTTGGAAAAAGGCTGCTCAACCAACAATAGATAATTGGATAAGCAAAACAGAGGCTGCCGGGCTTCCCGGTCAGAAAATATATGATGCTATTACAACTTTAGCTGCTGAATAATTTAAAATGTGTATTCCCCTTTTTGTGTGATTTTCATACAGGGTATAGGGGAATGCCTTCTTTACTAAAACTTATAGAGGTAGCTTATGAATAAAATACTTAAATGGTTTGTTTCTATTCCCGCTATTATAGCAGGAACAGTTCTTGTCTTTATTATGTTGTTGACAACAATTGATGTTATTTTTAGGTTCTTTTTTAACGCGCCTATAACCGGAGCCTCAGAAATAACACAACGATTTATTATTTTTGCAGGGTTTCTTGGTATGGGCTGGTGCGCGTTAAATAATCAGCATATTAAAGTCGGGCTTATTATAGACCGGCTTTCTCCTGGGATGCAAAAGTTTTTTGATATAGTTAATTTTATAATTGTCGGGATTGTAGGAGGTATTATTTCTAAGGAGAGTTTTAAACAGGCTCTGCTGGTTAAAAAGATGAATGTACAATCCCAGCTTTTAGGGATTCCTAATTTTCCTTTCTACATTGTTGTTTCTATTTCCTATCTTATTTTGACTATAACGATAGTATTTCTTCTTGTATATAAAATACTAAACAAAGATATTCTGGAGAAAAAAAATGAGTGCTGAATTAATTGGAATACTTGGGATTGTCGTTCTTCTTGTTCTCCTGTTTATGCGGGTTTGGATAGGCTTTGGAATGGCTGCTGTTGGACTTGTTGGATATTATATACTTGAAGGCTGGAATAAAGCCGCTGTAATGGTTGGAACAGAGCCTTATAGTCAGATATCAGATCTTACACTGGCAACAATACCTTTATTTGTCTTAATGGGTGCGGTCATTTCTAATACCAATTTAGGTAAAGATCTTTTTGAAACCGCATCGAAATGGATAGGTGCTGTTAAGGGCGGTCTGGCTTCTGCTACAGTTCTTGCTTGTGCTGCGTTTGCCGCTGTTTGTGGTCATACTTCTGCAACTTCAATCACTATGGGAAAGATTGCAATGCCGCAGATGAAGCGGTACAACTATGATGAAAAGCTTGCTGCCGGGGTTTGTACTGCTGGAGGGACTATTGGTATTATGATTCCACCAAGTATAGCGTTTATACTTTATGGACTTATAACACAGGTATCTATTGGAAAACTTTTTCTTGCGGGTTTTATTCCGGGACTTCTTCAGGCAATTTTTTATATACTTACCATAACAATAGTTACGAGAATAAAACCGGATTGGGGTCCAGCTACTACTCAGAAATATACAATGCGAGAAAAGGTTTCTTCTTTGAAACTAAGTGGTCCTGTTTTACTCATTTTTATTATTGCTATAGGTGGAATATACCTTGGTGTTTTTACTCCTACAGAAGCCGGAGCCGGAGGGGCTTTTGCCGCTATTGTTATTGCTCTAGTTGCAAGACGCCTTAAATGGCCTCAGTTTAAGAGTACTATGCTTGAGACAACTATGACAACAGCCATGATGATAGCTCTTATGGCTGGGGCTTATATATTTCAGAGATTTATCACTGTAAGTAATGTTCCTTTTCTTATTAGTGATACCATAGCAGCGTTGGGGCTTGGCAAAACACAATTCATGATTGTAATAGTTTTGTTTTATCTTTTCCTTGGATGTTTTATGGATATCTTTGGTGCAATAATATTAACAATCCCAATCATTATGCCTACAGTAACAGCCTTGGGTATAAATCCTGTTTGGTTTGGAGTAATTGTTGTTAGGCTCATGGAAATCGGTCTTATCACACCTCCTTTGGGAATGGATGTATTTACATTCAGTGGTGCTATGGATATTCCTACAAGTACAGTTTTTAAGGGAATTGCTCCTTTTGTCCTGACAGACTTTTTGCATCTTGCGCTACTTATTTTTATTCCTCAATTGTCACTTCTTTTAATAGGTGGGTGATATTTTAAAAGGTTTGTAGTTTGTGCGGTAGAGAGATGCGTTTCTTTGCCGCTTTTTTATATTTGTTTTTCATATTCATGAATGATATAAACCTGTTCTGTCGTCAGGTTTGCTTTTAGGGTTTCTTTAACATAACTGACCGCTTCATCAGCAGACATTTTTGAAACCCTTATCAAAATGCAACATACAACCAGAGCTGTTCTTCCTATTCCCAGGTAGCAATGAATAGCAATATTTTCTCCTCTTGTAAGTCTTTTCTCAGCATCTTTAGAGACTTCGTTGCAAAAGTCTATTGTAGGAGCCTGAAAATCTTTTATGACATATCTGGTATATTGAATCTTATTTTTTTTATATTGCTTAAAAAGATCATGCCTGCTTTTTTCTTTTACTTCTTTATCTGTAACAAGAGAAAAGACCATATCTATGTTTTTATCAAGATAGTTTTTTATAACTCTATGACCTGTATCATAGCATGAATAAGGCATTGGTGAAGTGTAAAGCTTTCCTGTGGTTTGTAGAGGGATATTGTGTGTATGATCTGCGGTTCGTTTAGCTATAATGTTTTTTATCAGTTTGCTCAAGGTTGTCTCTCCTGTCGGAGTAGAGTACCAAATTGCAGGAAGATAGTAAATTATCCCTTAAGATAAGGACTCTTAAGGGGTAATTATCTGTATCTTACAGCCTGTAAGTAGGTTGTATTTTTATGCTATTTTCTTTCTTTTTGTGGAACCTTATATAGAGCGCTTGTGTCAAAGCCTTGAGCTTTTGCCATTTCTTCCA